>JAJRUL010000180.1 GCA_024277795.1 Candidatus Zixiibacteriota bacterium | reverse complement strand
GTAACTGATGGTTCAGCTGATGTGACGAGTGGTGTAACTGATGCACAGGGGCATTTCAGTAGTATTATCACGATGGATTCTACTGCCGATTCGGTGACTGTTCATATCTTTGCCTACGGAGAATACAATTCACAAGCTGATACAGTCGTGGTTGCATATTTGGAGCCTGATACACTTGGATCGGGATGGGGGGTTAGATGCATATCTGAGCAAGGTGACAAAGGGTCTTGGGCACAAGCAGAAGGCTCTTTCGTTATAATGGCTACTGATGGAATAGTGGCACATGATGAATTTAATTTTCTGAATGTTAACAATGAATGTGCAAGTGATTTTTCAACTGCACCTGGTAAATATTCAGGGGCACAAAACAGTAGAGGGACTGCAAGTATAATGAGTGAAGCACGCTTGTCAGTAATCTCTCAGTCAGATAATCCGGATTATTTTCAAGGTTTCTCATCTACAGGAAATTGTGTGGCATCTGCTAGCTGGGCTATTCCCGCTGATTCAACTGCATCTCTCCAAAATACAACTGCCAATGCAAGAAGTGAAACCGGAACATATATGAATATTTATGTAGATTCAGGAAATTATGTGCTGGTTTTTGAAGGAAGGCTAAATGCGAACAATTCGGATGGTGGTCTTAACTCAGAGACTTTCTTTTCTATAAATACAACTGAAATAAACTATACGTTGGATGCTTCGACAAATACAATAACGTTTTCGGACTCACTAATACTATACCCAGGTAATTCTTACAGTATACAGATTCAGGCTTCTTCTGAAGAAGGAAGAAATGATCAATCTACTTCTGGAGAAGTCTCAAGTGTATCTTCATATACCTTTACTTGTAGCATACATAGAGCATGCACACAATAGGCGATAGAGTTATTAGAAGTAGGAATGAGAAATAGAAATATCAGAAAGTTTAGCAGATCGGCTATCTCGTCAGATATACTCTGACAACTACCGGTTGAAATGGCTCAGGAGAATGAAGTTAGTATGAAAAATAAAATAACCGACCTTTTTCTTGATACAACTATAGTAGTTCTGTTGTTTTCACAAACTGCTACAGCTCAATTCTATGTGGAATGGGAGTACAACCTGCCGATCAACACAAATCATGTGCCTATAGTTGATAAGAGTGGGAACTCCTATTTCGTTCATTCTGGCAGTGTGGCTTATGTTCTCAACAAGATAAACTCCGACGGAACGCTAGGTTGGCAGATTGATTTAATTGACAGGAATGTCGGTAATGGTCGATTGATTATGGATCAGAGCGGGAACATTATCATAACTGTCGATTCAATACCTTTCGCCCCGGGGGGAGGTTATGACCACCTCACTTCATACTTAAAATATTCGCCTTCAGGAACGCTTATTGCCAATCCTTCGGTATTGGAGCCACTTTTTGCTTATTTTGCCTCATACAATTGTAGAGCGGGAGTTGACTTTGCAGATAATGTTCTCATGACCGGCATTACCCCGGAATGGCTTCCTTGTGGTGACAATAACACATGTGGCTTTGGACACCTTCAACTCACATTTATGAATGATGTCGGTCTAATATCCAGGATCACAGTCGATCAAGGTGCTGAATGGATATTAGATGGTTTTTGTGGTGATATTGTTGGACCTGATGTGAACAATGAATTCCTTGTAACATATACAAACAAAACTCCATACTCCCCCCCCATATACAAGAGATACATACTTAGGTGTAGTGCCTCATCCGGGGTGATTTGGAAAAGAGAAAGAAATCCAGGTGAAAGTTTTGTCCTTGGACTCTCTGGTTTTGTTTATAAATATTCTTCCACCGGCTTTACAAAACACAACCGATTGGACAATCTGGAGTGGACATATAACTATCCCTCTGATCAAAATAGTTCTATCATTTACGAGAATCCTGTCGACTCCAGCGTAGTCAATCTTCTGGCTCCGATCAACGGAGCACTGCCGAAAACGCTTACATGCTTAGAACAAGACGGCTCAATCCGCTGGAGTCTTGTTTTTGACCATAACATTATGGGATTTGATAGGGATGGCAATATACTGGCTAAGACTCTTGATGATTCCTTGCTACAGATAAGTTATATCGATGGAAGTGTCCTCAGTTCATCTTCTGGTATAAGTATGATTGGTGATCTCTATACCGACACGCTCGGAAATATCTTTGTTGCAAGCAGGTTAAAGATAACAAAATTGTCACCGTTGCCGACCTTGACCATTCTCGATGCAAATCAAGATGAGCTTGCTGACAAAGATTTCTACTTGATACGTGTTGCCGATGATGCACCTCTGTTTACTCCCGATACACTCGGTATTGTGACAACAGATGCTAACGGTAAAATCGTACTTACCCCTACCCAGGTTACCGATGAATTTGAAATACAAATAACTACAGGAACTGTAACGGTGAATACCGGGGACAGAATCAAGATTGCTAAGTCTGTTTTTAGTGAACCGGCTGTGAAGCATACAAATCTTCCGCTTTCAATGTATTCTGTTCATCTCGACAATGGTCAATTCGATGAGGCTAGTGTTCTGAGCTACACTGAAATAACAGGTAATAATCAGGAAATAATCTTAGATCACCCTGAGTTCAGGTTCAATCTAGTCGTATCGGTGGAGTGGGATGCCACCGTCGAATATCTTAACTCTATCGAACGATCTTTCAGTAATCTTTCCAACTATCTATATGATGTTACCGATGGACAGGTGCGTCTGGATACGGTTATGATCTATGACGATCAGGATCATTGGCTGGATGCTGATATGAGGATATGGGCAAGTAATGTGCTCCATCCATTTTCAGCAATATACGGTGTTAACCAGAGTTCGACGAGTGATGTGCTCAATATGTCTCGTAAGTGGTTCGGTTCGCTCGATGATTCCCGCAATGGATCATACGATGAACCGCAACCCCTTGACTACAATGACCCGGATAACTATCGGCAGTTGGCTCACGAGCTAGGGCACTACCTATTAGGGTTTAGCGAAGAATATGAGTTCACTGATGGCAACGATCATTGTCTTTCTGTCCCAAACTATGGCTTTATGGAAGATCCCTTTGACAACGCCGGTGTTTATGCTTCTGAGATGTCCAACAACACTATGTACACTTTTGCCGATTGTAGAAACACGAAGCAATATAATTTGTATGGGGTCTCATGCTGGGATATGTTTGAGATCGACTTCGAGAAACAGTATGGAACAGATAATATCTTTGTCCCTGTGCGCCGTCCCGACGCGATGGATGTCAGCGAGAATGTGACACCATCAGGCTATAATTATATCCCCGGTCCCAATGATGACTTGGGCGACTTGAACTACGATGTTGGATCACTGGTACAGTTTCCGCAAGTTCATACAAATTCCGGTGGTTTTACGATAGAAGTAGTCACCCATGATTTTCAATTGAATCGCCTATCGGGTATTGATGTTACGCTACGCAATCCGAGTTTTGGTGGTGGTTGGGTGGATATGTATCAAGGACAGAGTTCTGATGTTTTGCCCGGTGGGACACAGGGTGGAGGGATTTATGTTTTGGGTGCTGAATCAGGAGCTATGATACAAGCTTCTTCGCAGTATACTATGATCGGTTCTCCTTCACCGGCTTTGGCAGCTTCTTCATCGTTTAATTGGATGATCGGTGAAGTGATAGTGAACGGACCGACCGATACCGTTTCTATGACTCTTACTCCTATCGAAGGGAGTTTCCCGTTGGTAGTCGGATCATCTCTATCAGATAGCAATACAGTCAGCCTTTCACTTATGTTCGAATCGCCTTTCAATGTACTGCCTTCGGTAAACCTGCCAAATGGTAGTAGCCACTTGTTTGCCAACACGGGGTTTGACTATTCTCTTGAAATATCAGACAGCTTGCCCTCAATCGGACGTATGAAAGTTCTTGCTGTTGATGTCTCTGGTTCTCCCTTCTTCTTCAACCTTGATTATTCGATGCAGACAACAGGCAGTAATTCATCGCGCGACTTGAGTGGACCTAGTGGAGACTTTAAGATAGAGCTTGATACTATTTCGTCTGCAGTTTCTGCCTTCATGGTTAGTTCACCATATCCGGTATTACGAAATGGTCTTAACGCTAATTCAGTCGCAGTTAGCAGAGCGTTTAGTGTGTCGCTGTCAGGGGATACCGCAGGTTCTCACAGGATGTCAATCAGATATACTGACCATGACCTGAATCCCGGCTCAGGATTCTTAGTAAATGAGATGTCATTGGCCTTCTATCGTTGGGATGAAACAGGACGTTCGTGGGGCGAACTCGCTAGTGATATTGATAGTGTAGCCAATCAGGTAACAGCTCTGATTTACGGATCTGGTGTTTATGCCCTGTTCTCAAGTGATATTGTCACAGACATTGCAGGAAACGATGCTTTAGCAAATCTGCCTAACCAGTTTGAATTGAGTCAAAACTACCCTAACCCTTTTAATCCAACGACAGAGATCTCATTTAGATTGCCTCATAGAACATCAGTACGGCTTGAGATATACAATCTATTGGGTCAGAGAGTAGTAACTTTGGTTGATGGCGTTTATCCCGTCGGATTGCATACGATCACCTGGGACGGTAGTGAGTCAGCCAGTGGGCTTTATTTCTATAAGCTTACAGCAGGTGAATATTCAGAGTCCCGGAAAATGATCTTGATGAAATAGAGGAGAATGAAATGTCCAAGACAACAAGTTTACTGCTGTTATTCATAGCGCTAGTTATCTTTTCAGGATGTATGCCCCCTAGTCAGGGAAGTTTAGAGACAGGGTTTACTATCTGGGGATATGTAGGTAATACTGCTACTGAACCTGCACCAAATGTGATGGTTATGCTCATTGATGGCGATTCAGGTCGACCCATTGCAAGCAAGAATAGTAATTTCCTCGGTAAGTACTCATTCTCGGCTCTTCATCCGGGATATTACAAAATCAAAGTATCGGGGAAAGAGATGGAAGTCGTAATTACTAATGAGAATCAAAGAATTGACATTGATCTCAGTTCAGAGTCAGGGTCAATGAATTATGCCGCAGCAGCAATGAAAGAGGTTGCAGGAAATGGAAAACCGGGGGGTGACCCTGAGTTGGCCAAAAGATTTGCAGGAAAATGGTATAGTTTTTCGAGTTCGGTAACAGGTGGCGGATCTGAAAGTCAGATGGCACTTTGTGAAAATGGAAACTATTACGAAAATTATGAGTCAGGGTATTACGGTAGTGATGAGACATCAGCTTGGGGGAATGCGTCATCAAGCGGGAGTGACGGAACATGGTCAATTGAAGGGACTGTACAACAAGGGACAATTACAATCAAATACAGTAACGGATCGACATCTACAGTACAATATCAGCAATCAACTGATGATCAACAGTGCTATTATTTTGATGGAAGGCTTCATTGCTATAATGGATCATGTAAGTAAACTGCGAGCATACAGGAGAATAGCTGTATTCTTGGTCTAACCGTTTGTATTGCAATAGTTAATGTTTATGCTTACTCTCGCTTAGCGAGAATGATTCAGGATATTCGTTTATTACCTTGACTTTACTATAATAAGCCGTTTATTGATTGAAACGGCTTATTACCCCCACGTAACTTTATACCCGAGAGATGACTACTTGAATTTGAACCAGCTATTAGATGACTCTGCCATAGAAGGTGTGAGCAAACAAAAAGACAATTTGATACAATATTCTGAAAACGGATTTGATGACCTAGGTATATCACCGAAATTACTCAAAGCAATTGATCGACTGAAATACAAAGTTCCAACACCGATACAAAAGGAATCGATCCCATTCGGACTTAAAGGGAAAGATATAATTGCTCTCGCCCAGACGGGATCGGGCAAGACTGTTGCCTTTGTAATCCCGATGCTCCAGCGTTTGTCGAAACTCAAAAGATCGTCGGGGCTTGTTTTAGTTCCAACGCGCGAATTAGCGGTGCAGGTAGACGAAGCTCTTCACACGCTCGGCTCTTCTATACATCTTCGCTCAGTTGTTCTTATTGGGGGAGCATCTATGTCCCTACAAAGGAATGCACTCAAGAAGAATCCACGTATCATAATTGCAACTCCCGGTCGATTGTTGGATCATGTCGAGCGAAGAACTGTTGATCTTTCTAATGTTGATGTCTTTGTACTCGATGAAGCAGATCGAATGCTTGATATGGGTTTTATCCCTGACATAAAGAAGATACTTAAAACAGTTCCCGCTAATCGTCAGACGATGTTATTCTCTGCTACAATGCCGAAAGAGATTGAGGCGATGGCTGAGAAGATGATGATTGATCCGATTCGAATAGAAATTGACCGATCAGGGGCAACACCTGCTGAAGTGAGTCAAGAAATCTTTTTCTTACAGAACAATGATAAAGGTCGACTCCTTGCTCTGCGGATAAAAGAATGTTCTGGTCCGATTTTGGTTTTCACACGAACAAAGCATATGGCCAAAAAGCTGACAATGCGAGTGAATAAACTAGGGTTCAATGCAACAGAGATTCACTCTAATCGCACCTTAGGACAAAGACAAAAGGCACTAGAAGGCTTTAAGCGTGGACGTTATCAGATTCTTATAGCGACAGATATAGCGGCACGGGGAATCGATGTCTCAGGGATTCAACTGGTGGTAAACTATGATATGCCTGCTAATCCTGAAGATTATGTCCATCGTATCGGGCGAACGGGACGAGCAGGAAAAACAGGACATGCAATATCATTTGCCAATAGATCCCAAAAAAGTATTATCCGATCTCTTGAACGGTTTATGAAAACAAAAGTGGCAATTACGAAACTGCCGACTTTACCTTCTGAAAAGCAACTCTTGGAAGAAGCTGAAGAGTTGAACAGAAAAAAAGAGGCTACCCGAGTTACAAGACCAATGCGACAAGGTTTTTCAAAAGAGCGTCCTTCAAAAAGCTCAGATTTCAAAAAAAGAACTTCAAAGAAGTTTATAGCAAAGCATAGATCAACAGATACTACTGACACCAGAAGAAAAAGCTCGAGTTGTGTAGGGGAAAAGAAACCATACACAAAACGTTCTGATTCAAACCGCCCTGATCATAAACGCACACTCACAAGACAAGCGGACTCAAATCGCCAATCATACAAGCGACCGTTCACAAAACGAAAAGACGCAAATGGTACAGTCTTAAAGCACTCTACCTCTCAACCATTAAGTGCAATGCAGTTGGATTTGAAAGAAGTCGAAGCGAATATCGAAAATGCATTTTGGACTGAGTTCAAGAAAAAACGTCCGACGAAGAAAAAGTCATCAGGGCAGGGCGGAAGAAAGAAACGCCGTACAAGCCGTTAGTAACTTTTGTGTAAAGACTGCCAACAAACATAATCCTGTTATATCATAAGCCTGTAAAGTTATACTGCATACATTTCTGCTGTTAATGGATGTGTTTATCCTTTTGTTAATGGACAAAATTGATAATCGATTCTTATAATCTAATTGATTGTGTCGATAAGAATGAGTATGCATATTGAGAGTCATTAATTGTAAAGCCTCGGATTAGATACGTGACAGATAGTAGGAAGACTAAACAGCAACTCCTGCAAGAGCTTGAAGAATGCCGTCGGCAAATCAAAAAGCTACAAGCTAAGGTCGATATTAAAGCAGGTCCAAAAACTTCTAAGATACAGATATTGTCAGGTGAACTTGTTCACTATGAAACCTTAGTCTCAAATTCAAGTGATCTGTTGGCTCTCATAGATACAGACTTCAGGTACTTACTCGTCAATAAGAAATATGCCTCCGCTTTTAACAAGAAACCATCCGACCTGCTCGGATGCACTATCTCAGATATTATTGGGAAAGCTTTTTTTGAAGCGCAGGTTTTGCCAAAAGCAAGAAAATGTTTACAAGGACATAATGTTCGTTTCCAGAGCTGGGTCGATTTTCCTGTTGGTGGCAGGTGTTTTATGGATGTTGTTTTTAATCCATTTTATGATACTGACAGTCAGATTTGCGGTTTTGTGGTCAATGCTCGTGATATAACTAAACGGAAAGAGATCGAGGAAGCATTAAAAGAGAAAGAGGCTCGTTTAGAAGATGCTCAAAAAATCGCACATCTTGGAAGCTGGTCTCGGAATCTGGAAACTGGTGAAATCATTTGGTCTGATCAAATGTACGAACTCTATGGATTGCGAAATATTGATAAACCTGACCTTAAAGCTGTTCGTGAGATAATTCTTCCTGAAGATGTGTACCTTTTTGATAAGGCAATGAAAGAACTTGAGCAGGGTAAGGCGTTTAGAAAAATTGACTTTAGAATAAAAAAACCGAATGGATCTGTTCGACATCTTGTTGCTAGGGCTAAAGCGTCATACCAGTCTGGTACTCTTGTCAAGCTTTCAGGAACGCTACAGGATATTACTGAACGTGTTCAGATCGAATATGATTTACGTGAGAGCAAGTCACTACTGGAGCAGGAAAGAAGTTTGTTTATTAGCGGTCCTGTTGTTGTCTTTAAGTGGCTTTGTGAGGAGAGTTGGCCGGTAGAATATGTCACCCCCAATGTTGAGGAAGTTGTCGGGTATACTGCTGAAGAATTTGTATCGGGTAAAGTTGTCTATTCAACTGTAGTTTCTGATGATGACAGAGAACGAATACGCTTTGAAGCTAACGATTGTGGCGACAAAGGTATTGATAGGTTCGAACATAAACCTTATCGGGCAATCAGGAAAGACGGGCAAGAAATCTGGCTCGCTGATTATACTACTATAATACGTGATGATTCAGGAAAAATCACTCATTACATGGGATATGTTCTCGACATTACTGAACAAGTACAGATAAATCTCGCCCTAGAGAAAAGCAATAAACTGCTCCAACAAGAACGCAATCTTTTTGTTGATGGTGATGTCGTTGTTTTTAAGTGGAAATGTGAAGAAGGTTGGCCAGTCGAGTATGTTACACCTAATGTAGAAAAAATATTTGGGTATACTGCTGAAGAATTCTTATCGGGTAAAATTGGGTATGCAACTCTTATTCCCCCAGAGGATATTGAAAGAGTTGGCCAAGAGATCGTCGAAAATAGTGAAAACGGTGCGGAAAGGTTTGAACACAAACCGTACAGAATTATAAGAAAAGATGGAAAGACCATTTGGATTGCCGATTACACAACTATTGTACGTGATGAGAACGGAGTTATTACTCACTATTTAGGTTATATCCTTGATATGACTGAGCATGTGCGAGCAGAGGAACTGCTGAAGGAAAATGAAAAGGTCTTTAGAGATATTTTTGAAAACAACCCTGCGGTAAAATTGATAATTGATCCCGAAACAGGTAAAATTATAAAAGCAAACAACTCAGCATCACTGTTTTACGGATATACTACTGAAGAATTGACTAATCTAAGAATCTGGGATTTGAATGTTCTTGATGAAATAGCAGTTCGTGATCTTATGTCACTTGTTACAACAGATAACTACCATAGTTTTGAGTGTAAGCACAGGCTTGCTGATGGTAGCATTAGAGATGTTGATATCGCTTGCGGAGTGATAATTGTTAAGGGGAAACCATTACTCCATTCAATCATAATGGATATTACTGAACGAAAACGTGCCGAAGAACTTTTGCGTGTTTCCACTCAGAAATTACAATTACACGTTGAACAGACACCTTTAGGAGTAATTGAGTGGAATCTTGATTTCGAAGTAACAGCATGGAATAAAGCGGCTGAAGATATCTTCCATTTTAGTAAGAAAGAAGCTATAGGGCGACATGCTTCTTTTATAATACCTGATGTTGCGAAAGAACAAGTTGATGAAGTGTGGCAATCTTTGCTGAGTAAGTCTGGTGGAACACGCTCTACAAATGAAAATATCACGGGAACTGGCAAGAGGATATGGTGTGAGTGGTACAATACTCCACTGATCGATGTGAATGGAGAAGTCGTTGGTGTTGCTTCTTTGGTAATGGATATAACTGAACGTAAACAATCTGAATGGGAGCAAGAGCGTTCACGTCAATTCCTGCAAACAGTAATTGACGGTTTTCCTGAGAGTTTGATGGTGATCAATAGAGACTACTCTATTGCCTTGGCCAATCGTACTGTTCGTGATAATGCCGGAGGTAAAGATCCGGTGAAAATTGGCCTCAAATGTCATCAATTATCTCATGTTAGTGAAACACCATGTGATAGTCAAAATGATCCTTGTCCGTTGAAGGAAGTATTTGAGAAGAAAACCCCTGTACAGGTTGAACATAAACATTATGATTTTGAAGGTAATGAAACTATAGTTGAAGTTACTGTAGCGCCGATTTTTGATGAGAACGGCGATGTCCTTCAAGTGATAGAATCGACACGAGATATTACAGAAACGAAACGCTTACTTGAACTGGAATCACGGGCGGAACGTCTTGAAATGGCAGGGACGATTGCTGGGCAGGTAGCTCATGACTTCAACAACTTGTTAGCACCTTTAATGGCATATCCTGAATTTATTCGAGAAGAGCTTCCGAGAAATCATTCCAGTCTTAAATACTTAGATCAAATAGAAAAGGCGGCGGAGAAGATTGCGGATATAAATCAAGACCTTTTGGCTATGGGACGGAGAGGGCATTACAATCAGGAAGTGCTGAATCTCAATACGATAATTCAGCATGCCTTGGTTGAACTCGAACCGTACTCAAAAACTCTTGTTTGTGAAACGGAACTCAGTGAAGATCTGATGGATATTGTGGGTGGTGGAGCACAGTTGCATAGAATGATCTGCAACCTGCTTCATAATGCCAAAGATGCGATGCAAGAGATTGGTGTTGTAAAAGTAAAGACTGAGAATTATTACGTCGATGATCTTTCGGTTGTGTTTAATCGCATCCCTAAAGGTGAATATGTAAAACTGACAATTTCTGATACTGGTTGTGGAATACCTGATGATATAGTGCAGAAAATTTTTGATCCCTTCTTTACCTCAAAGACGACAGATAAGAGACGCGGTTCTGGGCTTGGGATGAGTGTTGTTGATTCAGTAATTAAGGACCACAATGGATATATCGACTTGAAAACTCAAGTCGGAGTAGGAACATCATTTTATATCTATTTCCCAATAACACGTAAATCAGTAGATGATCACAATTCGGATGATATCGTAGGGGGGAATGAAACAATCTTAGTTGTAGATGATGATGATGTACAGCGAGAAGTTAGTTGTCAACTCCTGAAAAAGCTAGGTTATCGTGTCGATTCCGTTGAGAGTGGGGAAAAGGCGGTTGAATTTCTTCGTGATAACTCACGAGATTTGATTATCCTCGATATGGTTATGCCGGGTGGTATAGATGGGGCAGAAACATATAAGAGGATACTCAAGTGTCATCCTCAACAAAAAGCCATTATCCTTTCAGGTTTTTCTGAATCAGGTCGAATATTCGATGCCCAGAAATTAGGTGCAGGAGCTTTTGTCAGAAAGCCTGTCAGTAGAAAAACAATTGCTTCTGCAGTAAGAACTGAGCTTGACAGGGTTATCGAACCAGTTAGTTCATAATACAGTTTGAACAGATGGCGGTAAAATATGGTCTCGTACTGCCAATTAATTGTCAAACAAGCCTTCTTCTATGAATATGAAATAGTTTGATTTCGTATTTTTTTCGCAGTTTAGTAACACTCCAAGATATTTTATGGTGTCACTTTCAATTTGATCATTCAACATTTTCTGTTGGCAATAGGCAAATAATACAATTTTTATCTCATTGTAACTCTGTGTGTCACAGTGTATTATGGTTTGGCGGTCGAGTTCTTGGGTGAATGTAGTCGTTTTTTCTCTTGACAATATTCCAATACTTTACTATTTCTGACAACAGACTCTTAAATCTTTTAATGTGACTTGAAAAACGATGCTTCTTACTCAAAGTTGTATGATTGGTATACGAGCAGCACTTGCTGTCTCTGTACAGGGTAAAGATGATATAGAGGCATATCGCCCAATTCGTCAGATAGCAGATGCGCTTGATGTTTCATTTCACTTTCTGACCAAGATTCTCCAAGTACTTACTCACGCAAAAATAATGGAATCATATAAAGGCCCGAATGGAGGAGTCAGGTTGGCAAAACCACCTGAAGAACTCTTTCTCATTGATATTGTCGAGGCTATTGACGGCACATCAGTTTTTAGCACCTGTCTGTTGGGATTGCCCGGGTGTGGTGTTGAAACGCCTTGTCCTGTACATGATGAGTGGGCGAAGTCAAAGGATCAGATAGAAAGACTTTTTCGTGAAACGAGTCTCGCAAAGCTTTCTGATGATACGTGTGAGAAGCTGTTGCGTTTTTAGTTACTAACATATTCAGGAAACTGAGTTTGTAATTATGGAGTGAATATAGAGATGTATGTAAGGATAAAACAGTGAAAAGAATAATTGGCAATCAACTCACAAGCGGGAAAAGGACACTATTTGATCGTTCTTTATTCTTGCTGAAAAGTCCTTTGAAGACCATCACATTCTTCATGTTATTCGGACTTATTCTGGGCTATGGATCTCCTGCCCAGTCACAGGACATAGCACAGACATTCAAACAAAACTGTTCGAGTTGTCACTGGATAGGTGGCGGACGACTAATCGGTCCTGATCTGAAGAATGTCTCACAGAGGAAAGACAGAGACTGGCATGTCCGCTTTATTCTCGATCCGAAAGCAATGATTGATTCCGGTGATCCGTATGCGAAGAAGATATTTGCTGAGGCAAAAAATGTTCTCATGCTCAAAGTCCCCGGTATGACAGCAAAGTTGGCCAACGATTTATTGGATTTTATCGAGGCAGAGTCAAAATTGGATTCATCACAGTTTGCGGGAAAGAAAGTTGCTCTAGGTCCGTTTTCAGCGGAAGATGCCGCCAAAGGGCTGGAATTGTTTACTGGTCGCACCAAACTTGAGAATAATGCACCGGGTTGTATCAATTGCCACACAGTCAATTCAGTTGGTGGTTCACTTGGTGGCCGACTAGGTCCTGACTTAACACAAGTAGTTGCACGTTTGCAAGGTAGGACAGCAATAACATCATGGCTTTCAGCACCTCCGACAGCAACGATGAAATCTCAGTTCCAGAATAAACCACTCAATGAGCAAGAGATTAAGTCTCTTGTAGCCTACTTTGAGTCATCAGCAAACAATGATAGATATAATTTTGATTCGTCTATAATATGGATCGCAGTAATCTTTTGCGGTTTCGGCGGATCGCTTTTTGGTTTGATACTGTTCAGTGGGATCTGGGGGAAGCGGTTCCGGGCAGTTAGACATCCACTTGTAAAACTATCGAAAATCAGAGGTGAATCTTGAGTAAGCTCAATACAATACCTTGGATAAAGGATCAAATAGATCCCGAGCTAAGAAGCTGGGAAGAGTTCTATCGCAATCGTTGGCAACATGACAAAGTCATTCGCAGTACACATGGTGTGAATTGTACGGGCGGTTGCAGTTGGCAAATTTATGTCAAGGACGGTATCGTAACATGGGAGATGCAACAGCTCGATTATCCTGAACTTGAATCAGGATTACCACCATACGAGCCGAGAGGTTGTCAACGTGGCATTTCATATTCATGGTACCTGTATAGTCCTTTACGAGTTAAGTACCCCTACATTAGGGGAGCGTTGCTTGACTTTTGGACACAAGCTCGTGCAGATCATACTGATCCCGTTGATGCATGGTCATCGTTGGTAAATGATCCTGTCAAGCGTGCACGTTGGCAGAAAGCAAGAGGAAAAGGTGGATTCCGACGTGCAGATTGGGATACGGTTCTTGAGATAATGGCTGCGGCTAATATCCACACTATAAAACAACATGGTCCTGACCGCATTGCTGGTTTCTCTCCGATTCCTGCAATGTCAATGATCAGCTACGCATCTGGTGCACGTATGTTGCAACTGATGGGCGGTGTTGCATTATCATTCTATGACTGGTATTGCGATCTTCCGTGTGCTTCTCCTGAAACATGGGGGGAACAGACTGATGTGCAAGAATCAGCAGACTGGTATAATGCAAAGATGCTTGCGGTTATGGGGTCCAACTTAAACATGACCCGTACGCCTGATTGTCACTTTGCCGCTGAATCGAGACACAACGGAACAAAAATGTGGGTTTTTGCTCCTGATTTTAATCAGGTAGCAAAATATGCTGATGAATGGGTCTCTCTTAATGCGGGTCAGGATGGTGCGTGGTGGATGGCAGTGAATCATGTAATTCTCAAGGAATTCCATCATGAAAAACAGACACCATACTTTATAGACTACGTAAAGAAATATAGTGACTCCCCTCTGTTGGTTGAATTGACTGCTACTGATGATAAAGCATTATTCCGTCCCGGACAGATGGTTCGTGCCAATAAGCTTGAACAGTACAAAGATATTGAGAATGGCGACTGGAAGTTCCTGATGTGGGACAAAACGCAAAACAGTCCTAAGATGCCGATGGGGTCTGTCGGTTTTCGCTGGGGTGCAGAGAAGGGAAAGTGGAATCTGACACTTAAAGACGGTCTTACAGGCTCTGATATTGATCCTGAGTTGACGTTTATGGAATCGACTAAGGATACGGTCATGGTCAGTTTTGACGATTTCGGTCAGGGAAGTGAAGTCACTCGACCAGTACCTGTCAAACGTATCAAATCGCATACTGGCGAAGAGATTCTCATGACCACAGCCTATGATCTTTTAATGGCACAATATGGAGTGCCACGTGGGTTGGCAGGCGAGACTCCTATTTCCTATGATGATGATGCTCCATACACTCCCGCATGGTCGGAGAAGTATACGGGGATGAGTCGTGATATGGTTATTCGCTTTGCTCGTGAATGGGCCAAGACAGCGGAATTAACCAATGGGAAATGTACGATTATTATCGGTGCCGGTATCAACCATTGGTATCATGGCAACTTGATGTATCGTGCTGGGATCAATGCTCTGATTTTCTGTGGTTGTATTGGTGTGAACGGTGGTGGTTTGGCTCATTATGTGGGACAAGAAAAACTCGCTCCAGGTGAGTCATGGGGTTCGATCGCATTGGCTAAAGACTGGTACCCGCCATCACGCGTACAAAATGCGCCGAGTTGGCATTATGTGCACACAGATCAATGGCGATATGAAAAAGAGTTTACTGATTATCATACCGTACCAAAACGTCAACCGGAGGGAACACTTGCAACAGGGCACACAATGGATGTACAAACTCGCGCTGTTCGTTCAGGGTGGTTGCCGTTCTATCCACAGTTTGACAAGAACTCATTGGATATTGTCAAAGACTCAGGCGGTGATCCTGATAAAGTTGTTAGTGATGTTATCTCACAGCTTAAGTCAGGAGAGTTGAAGTTTTCTGTTGAGGATCCTGATGCACCTGAAAACTGGCCTCGAGTTTGGTATATTTGGCGTGGTAATGCGCTTATGTCCAGTTCTAAGGGGCATGAGTATTTCTTGAAACATTATCTTGGAACGCATACAAATACGATTGCTGAAGATTTGGCAGAACAATCAGTTCGCGAAGTCGAATGGCACAAGAATGCACCACAAGGGAAAATGGATCTCGTTGTTGATCTGAACTTCCGTATGGATACTTCCGCATTGTATTCAGATATCGTTTTGCCTGCGGCAACATGGTACGAAAAGGCTGATCTCAATTCGACCGATATGCATAGCTTTATTCACCCATTGTCTGAAGCTGTGCCTCCTTGTTGGGAATCGAAGAGTGATTGGCAGATATTCCAGGCAATCTCAAAGAAATTCTCAGAACTTGCTGAAAAGCATTTCCCCGAACCTGTTGGCGATCTGGTAGTCGCTCCCCTTGCACATGATTCACCTGCTGAAATTGCGCAACCTGAGATGAAAGATTGGAAGACAGGTGAGATTGAGGCAATACCGGGCAAGACAATGCCAAACTTAAAAGTTGTGCAGAGAGATTACAAGAATCTTTATAAGCAATATATTTCATACGGGCCGATGGTTCGCAAGAATGGTCTTAGCGCTCATGGTACAGGATATCAAATTGATGATATGTATGAAGAAGCTCTGAACCGTCTCCCGACTCAAGAGTGGAATGGCCAGAAGCATCTTTCTCTGAAAGAGGATGCTGATGTTTGCAATATCATCTTGGAGTTTGCATCAGTAACCAACGGTGAGCTTGCCTATCGTTCCTATAAGAATATGGAAGTTAAAGTTGGGCTTCCACTAGCACATCTTGCTGAAAAGTCAAGATCAGTCAGAGCGACTTACAAAGGTCTGCAAACTCGCCCTCTTCGTTTTATCAATAGTCCGATGTGGTCAGGGCTTATTGAAAATGGCAGAGCGTACTCACCTTTCACATATAATGTTGAAGCTGATGTCCCTTGGCGTACATTAACGGGCAGACAACATCTCTATCTTGACCATCCAATGTATCTGCAGTTCGGTGAACATTTGCCGACCTACAAACCGAAACCGCTTCCGACAGAATATTCCGATATTCGGTTCAGTAAAGAAGTTGGTACGTCAGTAACTTTGAATTATCTGACCCCGCATGGTAAATGGCATATTCATTCTACCTATGGTGATAATCAGCGTATGACTACTCTTTCAAGAGGTGTTGAACCTTTATGGATGAATGTTAAGGATGCTGAAAACATTGGTGTCAATGATAATGATTGGGTAGAGGTTCATAATGATCATGGTGTAGTTGTAACTCGGGCGGTCGTGAGTGCTCGAATACCCCCGGGAGTGTGTATCCAATATCACTCTCCTGAAAGAACGTACTCAGTACCAAAATCACCTCTGAGAAAAGGTCGTCGAGCAGGCGGGCATAACAGCCTGACAAGAACTCGTCTGAAACCTAATCTCATGGCTGGTGGGTACGGCCAGTTCACCTACCACTTCAATTACTGGGGACCTATCGGTTGTAACAGAGACACCCATATAATGGTCCGCAAACTTCCGAATCTGGAATGGTAAGCGAGAAGGAGTTTATGGCATGAATGTTCGTTCGCAAATATCGATGATGTTCCATTTGGATAAATGTATCGGGTGTCACACCTGCAGTATTGCGTGTAAGAATATCTGGACTGACCGAAAAGGTACAGAGTATATGTGGTTCAACAATGTTGAAACAAAACCCGGTACAGGATATCCGACAAAATGGGAAGATCAAGACAGTTATAATGGCGGTTGGGAAAAGAAAAACGGTAAGTTACGTCTGAAGTCGACTGGACGTGGTCGTATCATTCCGAATATCTTCCATAATCCGAATCTTCCTAGTATGGATGATTATTACGAACCTTGGACGTATGATTATCAGAATCTATTCAATGCGCCAGAGGGTGATGACCAACCAACAGCAAAGCCGATCTCAATGGTAACCGGTGAATATATTGATATTGAATCAGGACCGAACTGGGATGATGATCTTAGTGGTTCACCAATTTATGGTGAAAATGATCCGAATATCGACGGCTTAACTGATCAGGAAAGAGAACAACTTTTCGCAATTCAGCGACTTGTCTTTTTCTATTTCCCGAGAATCTGTAATCACTGTTCGAACCCTGCATGTGTTGCTTCATGTCCTTCGGGAGCGTTGTATAAGCGAGGCGAGGATGGAATTGTTCTGATAGATCAAAACAGATGTCGTGGTTGGCGGTCCTGTGTATCTGCTTGTCCGTATAAGAAGACATATTTCAATTGGTCAACAGGCAAATCAGAAAAGTGTCTGCTTTGCTTCCCTCGTATTGAGACGGGCCAAGCCCCTGCTTGTTTTCATTCATGTGTTGGTAGAATACGATATTTAGGTGTGGTGTTGTATGATGCCGACAGGATTGAGGAAGTAGCAAATCTCCCACAGGAAGAGCTGATTGATGGTCAACGGTCAATGATACTTGATCCGCACGATCCACAGGTTATTGCTGAAGCTCGTAAGTCAGGAATCCATGAATCGACAATAAAAGCGGCACAAAACTCTCCTGTCTACAAATTTGTAAAGACATGGAAACTGGCCTTACCTCCGCATATCGAATATAGAACTTTGCCGATGTTGTTCTATGTTCCACCGATGTCACCTGTTATCTCTTCCTTTGATGGTAAGACTGTAGATGGGACAAGTGAAGATCTCTTCCATGATATTTCTGACTCTCGAGTTCCAATGAAGTTCTTAGGGAATCTCTTTGGGGCGGGGTACACCGGAAAAGTTGAGTATGCTTTGCGTAAACAGAAAGCAGTTCGCTGGTATCGTCGCGCAATCACAGTAGGTGATGTTGATATGGCAACTGCCGAGCGTATTTTACTTGAGGCCGATTGTTCAGTTGAAGAGGCAGAGGAGATTTACAAATTGACTTCTCTCTGTACTGTTGAGGACAGGTTTGTTATTCCACCATCACATCGTGAGGAAGCAATTGAAGCTCTTCAGGATCCGATGACACGAAAACAGGAAGCCGGTTTTGGTTTTACAGCAGGTCCTAGGAGGGGAATGTGAACCAAACACAGACAGGCTTATATGAAACACTTGGTCGGTTATTGACTTATCCTACTAAGGATGTCAAGCAGGTTGCCAGTGAATGTTATCAAAAAATTCAATCATCTGATTCTCCGGCAACTGTAGCTGTTGCTGATTTTGTCGCACAAGCTGACAAATCATCTGTTGCTGAAATGCAGGAGCTTTACACAAGGACATTTGAGATCAATCCTGTTTGTGCTTTAGAGGTAGGATGGCAACTCTTTGGTGAAAGATACGAAAGAGGTACTTTCATTGTGAAGATGCGTGAAACATTGAGGGACCTCAATATTCCTGAATCTACAGAGTTACCTGATCATCTTGTTCATGTTTTGCAGGCTATGGATCGTCTTGAACAGGAGGAGGCAACACAATTTGCAGGATTGTTTTTGGTTCCCGCAGTCAATAAGATGATTGCAGGATTTAAGGATAATAATAATGTATACCGCGGGATTCTTGGTGGATTGGTGAGTGAAGTAAAAACTCGATTTAGTTTACCGGCTCAAGGAGTGAATGATGAGTAGTCCATTTAGCAATTTAGAACAACTTCTCTATGGGATTCTTCCCTATGTTGCAATGTTTGTCTTTTTCCTTGTTACTATTATCAGGTATCGGGTGCATACTTTTTCGTACTCAAGCTTGTCATCTCAGTTTCTCGAAAATCAATTCCACTTCTGGGGTGTAGTTCCATTTCATTATGGGATTATTGTAATACTGACCGGGCATCTCGTTGCATTTTTGATCCCGAGTCAGTTGTTAGCGTGGAACGGAGTTCCATGGCGTTTATATGTTTTGGAACTTTCAGCCCTAATATTTGCTTTTCTTACTCTTACAGGCTTGGTAAATCTGATGGTTCGCCGTAAGAAGTATTCAAAGATTTTGGAAGTAACGACAAAGACCGATTGGCTTCTTCTGTTTCTGTTGCTCTTACAAGTATCTGCCGGAATTTATGTTGCGATAACATATCGCTGGGGTTCGTCATGGTTCGCCACTTCAATGTCGCCATATCTTTGGTCACTTGTAAAGCTGAATCCTGACATCAGTTATGTTATTGGCATGCCTTGGATGGTGAAGTTGCATATAATCAATGCATTTGTCATTATTGGATTCTTCCCGTTCACGCGGTTAGTGCATGTTCTTGTTGTGCCGAATCCATATCTCTGGCGGAAAACTCAGGTTGTTCGCTGGTATCGTGACAGGCAAATATCCCGTTCATCTGTCTGAGTTATGTTGTGAGAAATATGGGATAGTATTTTTTATGAGCCGATTGACATGTTTTGTCAATGAAGGCTGTTATTTCTGCTGTGGCTTTAATGAGATATAAGTGATCATTATAATTGTGTATACCTAATTATTAGGGAGAGTGGGATGGATATTAATAACAAAGCAACGAAAATTACATTATTTAGTTTGAAGTCGCGACCTATGAGGTCTTTTCATATGACGTGGCTCTCATTCTTTCTTTGTTTCTTTGCGTGGTTCGGTATTGCCCCGCTCATGGCTGTTGTTAGAGATGAATTCGGGTTAACAAAGACACAAATTGGTAACACGATTATTGCCTCTGTTGCAATTACGATTCTTGCTCGACTTTTTATCGGTTGGCTCTGTGACCGAATAGGACCAAGACTTGCCTATACTTGGCTTTTGGTGGTCGGGTCTCTTCCGGTAATGGGTATTGGATTTGCCCATGATTACACAACATTTCTTATCTTCCGTCTTGCTATCGGTGCTATCGGTGCATCATTTGTTATAACACAGTATCATACATCCGTGATGTTTGCACCAAACTGTGTTGGGACAGCGAATGCTACTTCGGCAGGTTGGGGAAATCTAGGTGGAGGTGTGACCCAGATGGTAATGCCTTTAGTCTTTGCCGCTTTTGTCGGACTTGGGTATAGTGATTTTTGGAGCTGGCGTTTATCTATGGTTGTCGCTGGTGGTGTTTGTTTCTTGGCAGGGGTAGCTTATTATTTCTTTACAACTGATTTACCTGATGGAAACTTTAAGGAGTTACGTAAGAAGGGGGAATTACGTAAAGGGAATCAGGTAAAAGGTACGTTTATGTTGGCCGTCAAAGATAAACGTGTCTGGGCATTATTTATTATTTATGCCGCATGCTTCGGAATCGAGTTGACTATTAATAACATGGCGGCATTGTATTATAAAGATTTCTTTGGTCTCGGTTTGGCAACAGCAGGGTTGGTTGCTGGACTATTCGGATTGATGAATATCTTTGCTCGTACTATGGGGGGAGTAATTGGAGATCGCTTTGCTTTCAAAGGAGGACTGAAAGGTCGTGTAAAATGGCTTTTTATTGCTCTTGCTATTGAAGGCATTGCGTTGATTCTTTTTTCAAGAATGACAGTACTTCCATTGGCAATAGCTACTATGATCGTTTTTAGTCTCTTTGTACAAATGTCAGAAGGTGCGACATATTCTGTCGTCCCATTTATCAACAAGAAAGCACTCGGTTCGGTTGCAGGTATTGTAGGGGCAGGTGGCAATATGGGGGCAGTTGCTGCAGGTTTCCTACTTCGTGCAAAGTCAATCGAATGGCCTGATGCTTTGTTGATATTAGGCGGGCTTGTTTTGGTCTGCTCCACCTTTACCTACTTGGTTACCTTTTCACCTGCACAGGAAAAAGAATCGAAAGAGGAGTACGACAAGGCTGTTGCTGATCGTGCCGAGGAGGCAAAGGGAGTAAAACGTCGTCTAGCCATACCGCAACTAACCTCGCTTATTGGCAACCTACAACCTATGGATGCTTTACGGATGTTTCTTGGTATAGCACTTGTTGTAAAGGGTATCTATTTCGTGATGAATATGCATGAGATAGAGAGTTTGTTGGGCGGGATAGGTACGTTTGAAAATCTGACGGCATGGTATGTTGTCTTTGTTCATATTGTAGGTGGATTCGCCTTAGCTGTAGGTCTCGGCACTCGGATTGCATCAGCATTAAACATAACAGTATTATTAGGTGCTGTTATTTTCGTTCACTCTGCAGAAGGATTATTCTCAAAGAGTCAGGGGATGGAGTTTTCTTTGCTCGTTCTATTTTCTCTCTGCCTTGTTCTTTGGCAGGGAGCAGGAAAAGCATCCCTTGATTATTTTCTTAAACCGCAAACTGATTCTAATATCTCGTAACGGAGGCTGTAAAATATGAGTGTTAACCTTAAGAAGTGGGATGTTGAGGATGAATCCTTCTGGGAACAGACTGGTAAGAAGATAGCGAATCGAAATCTTTGGATATCGATTCCCAATCTATTGCTTGGTTTTTCTGTTTGGATTTATTGGGGCGTTATTGTTGGGCTGATTCAGGGTTTGCATGACGTTGATGCTACTCTTTTTGCTTTCAGCTTTGGTAACAATGGCATTCCATTGACTGGAAGCTCCTACAAAGCTGTATTGTACACATTACCTGCAGTTGCAGGACTTGTCGGTGCGACAACGCGTATTCCGAATTCATTCATGATTGCAATATGCGGTGGAAGGAATGTCAAATTCATGACAGCTCTTCTGTCGATCTTACCTGCTTTAGGGGCTGGTTTCGCTCTGCAGGATCCATCGACACCTTTTATGACGTTTATTATCCTTGCAGGTTTGTCAGGTGTTGGAGGCGGTGCGTTTGCGTCCTCTATGTCAAATATATCTTTCTTTTTCCCAAAGCGGATGCAAGGATTGACCTTGGGGTTAAACGCCGGGATTGGTAATTTAGGTGTAGCGGTTATGCAAGTGACAATACCGCTTGTCATAACGTTTGGGATTTTTGGTGGTGAGTCACATATTCTTCGTGGTAATCCTATCTGGATACACAACGCCGCAATGATATGGGTTCCGATCCTAGCATTCTTCGGTATTCTCGCATTTTTGTTCATGAATAACCTGCCTCAACATAAGTGTGGCCCGACTCCTGTTGCTGTTGGAAAATATCTCTGGCTTGAGTTTCTCGGATTTCTTGGTGCTGCTGTCGGTGTGTACTTCCTTCTTCTACCATGGGGTGGTTTTCCAGTCCTGTTGAAGATTTTTGTTATTCTTGTTATTGCTGTTATTACCACACTTTTGCTCATGAGATATCTTACACCAAAGTCGACTAAGGAAAACCTGCTTGAACAGTTTGCCATATTCAAGGACAAACATAATTGGATTATGAGTTACCTGTATATTATGACCTTTGGATCTTTTATTGGTTATGCTAATGCTTTTCCAAAGTTACTCAAAGATGTCTTCGGATATATTCGAGTAGACTCAGTCGGACAGCCATTGGCAGAGGCAATAGTAAATCCTAATGCACCTGATATATTAAAGTTTGCTTTTCTTGGTGCCGCTATGGGGGCTGCAATTCGTCCAATTGGTGGTTGGCTCTCAGACAAATGGGGAGGAGCGCGAGTAACTCACTGGGATACGCTTATTATGATCGGGTCGGTAGTGGCATGTGGGTATACCGTGAGTTTGGCAAACTCATCTCCAACACCTGAAGTATATTTTTGGCCTTTCTTGCTTCTCTTTATTCTGTTGTTCGCAACGACTGGAATTGGTAACGGCTCAACGTTTCGTATGATTGCGATCATCTTTAACAAGGAACAAGCGGGACCAGTTCTTGGATGGACTTCAGCGATTGCCGCGTACGGTGCATTTCTTATCCCAAAAATATTCGCGACTCAGATTAAAGCGGGAACACCAGAAAACGCTCTGTACGGTTTTGGAGTTTATTATCTTACGTGTTTAGCTCTTAATTGGTGGTACTATGCCAGGAAGAATTCTGAAATAACATGTTAGGTATCTGTTGACACTAGTTTGCAGATCTAATAAGAACAGCCACCTTCTTGATAGGGAAGGTGGCTGTTCTCATTTGTTGTGTACTAATGGATTAGTAGCTCTTTGGCTTATGATCTTTGCCGTGACAGGTTACGTAACATGTTCCTTTGAAAGTTCCATTATCAACAAACTCTAAACGTCCTGTAGATGATGAAGGTGTACAAACATTAGTATCAAAATTGATTAGATGTGCTTGACCTGTTGAGCCGTGAGCATCATGGCAGACAGAACAGGGAGCTTTCTCACCATTGATATGTTTATTGTGTTCTTTGAAACTATCATTAGCAAGAATACTGTTACGATCATGACAGGAATAACAGAGAGCATATATAGTAGCCGATTCATTGAAATTGTCACCAGTATCAAAACGTAGTTTGAGAATCGGACTATATGATGATCCATGAGGGCCATTCACTGTTCCCGCAGAGGATGAATGACAATCTTCACATTTCATAACGCTCGTTTCGGTCCATCCACCTATTAGTGATGGTGAATTAGGATTCTTCCCTTGACCGACAACGGGATGATATGAAACTGAGGCAGTATCAAACTCAAGGCGCGTATTCCCAGTATTATTAAACTGTCGTGTGACTAGCTGAGTTGTGCCTGGATTGTCACCGTGGCATTTGAAGCAGATTTGGTACCCTTCTGTAATTGGATCAATGAAGTTCCCAAAGACATCAATCCCGCGAACATCTATGAGTGAATTTGGAAGATTACCCGAAGTGCCAGCACTAGCCGCATGAGGATTGTGGCAATCAGTACATTCAACGTGGCGGGTCATTGTTGTAAGATTTTCTATAGGTGTATGGATTGACTTGAATGACCCAATAGGATGTATAGATGCTTGATTGAATTCTGCTTCCATATTAAGTGCAGGAGTGCTCATCGCTTTGACTCCGAAGTAATCCTGACTCGTTCCCGCATTCGGATTCGATGTTGATGAATGACATTTGAAACAGAACTCCTCTTCAAGAGGGCTGGTCGGAACAGCAACGCCTGATGAATCTAAAAGCATTGAGAATGTAGAACCATGTAAGGAAGCCTTGACAGTTGAATTCTGATATGTCTTAGCCATATCATCATTATGACATTTTACACAGTTGGCATTAAAGACTGAACCATCTTTTGTAAAAGTAAGTGGAACCGAATAGTTGTGTCCGCTTGTTGCCGCATCATAATTGGTCTTTGTTACAAACCTATGTGCATTTGGTACTTTTGCACTCAGCGGAGGGAGTTCACGAGGTAATTTGTGCGCACTATGACATCCTGAACAGGTCGGGTCATCAGAATGACAAGAAAGGCAGACACCGCCTTTACCCGTAGATTGATAGTCACTGTTGAGGAGGACAGTGTTGTCACCTTGTACTGGATCAATAGCCCAGTCTGTTCGAAGGTTTGAGGCACGAGTCCCTATACCTGTGTTGAGATCGGGGCGGAAGATGTCATGGTCAACATGGCAAGACAGACAATTTTTGATCGTATACATTCCTGATGCGCCGGGTGAATAATCTGCCGCAGCATCAAACAATACATGGCGACTCAGAATAGACGTACTGTCCATTGCACTAAGAATATCACCATGACATGCACAGGCCATACCACCTCCAGATTCACCAGCGGCAAAACCTTCTGAATGAGGATGACAGTTGACACAGATTTGGGCATTATTATGATTACGATCAGGGTGAGTGTTGTCATTACGGTGATGCAATGTGGTAGTATGACATACTTCACAGACTCCCGTAGTGACACCATCCGCATCATCAGCCATGACACCTGAATTCGGATCGCCTATAATCGGGTCAGGGGCGTTGTATGGATCGCCGATACCGAGTGTTTTGAAAATAACTTCTTTCGGTCCCGAGTTTGGTGTTTGGATCGTATCTTCTACAAGATAGATATTTTTTGTGCTATGCGGGGTATGACAGACACGGCAGTCTTGTGCTTGATGGTCTTTCAAGTCATGACATGCAGATGAAACACCCCCGCATGACCCTGCTGAGGCATCACGGTGGAGCAAGAAACCATCGCCAAGCAGAGCGGCAGATGTGACAGTTAGTTCACTTGTGTTAGCTGTGTAATCATCTATCGCAGTAGCACCGTTATTATCTGTTACTTCAAAATACAGATTGTAAAGACCAGTAGCATCTGCTACATCAGGATCCCACAAGACAGCAGCTTCATATAATGAATCACCGAGGTGGACAATACGTAAACCTTGCTCACCATGCTTAGCGCCGTTGACAATAACTGTCTCAGTTAGTGCTGGGTCTTGAACTTTGATCGTAACGGTAAATGATGATTTTCCGGGTATATCAGCATCGGAAAAAACAGATTTGATCATCGTAAAATCAGATCCGATGCGATTTATCGTTGAGGGGAGTACTGAAGTGTTACCGCTGACTACTGTTGGCGGTTTGTTCGTTATAGCATCATAAACTTCAAGCTCTCCCTGATTGTTGCCAAAAGCATCAAATGAGGTGTCTGCACCTTCAGTCACATGAAAATATAAATCATAAAGACCCAGAGTTTGCAGATCCCCCGGATCCCAATCAATCGATGCTTGGTAATTTCCTGACCCGAGGTCGGTAATAGTTACTCCTGAAGTTCCATTCGCGACATTATCCGCAAGGACGATTTCGGTCAGGTCAACTGAATGACGGATCTTAAAGGTAACGAAAAACGCAGATACACCAGGGTTGTCAAGATCAGAGAATGGTGCGGAGATCGTAACTGAGTTAAGGCCAATTCGATCGACACCAGATGGGTTGGCAAATGTTGCATCCGTTTGTACAACAGGTGCTCGGTTTGGAATTATCTCGACAATGCTTAGCTCATCCAGATTGTTTGCAAATCCATCAATCGCAGAAGTGGTGCCGTCGGTCACTTCAAAATAGAGATCGTAAAGCCCTAAGGACTGATAAGCAGGTGGATCATAAGTATACGTTACTTCATAGTTGCCGGACCCGAGATCGGTTATTGTTAGGCCACCATTACCGTTTGTCAGGTTATTGACAAGTATCTGTTCGGTAAGATTGTCAGGTTCCCGCAATTTGATTGTACAACTGAAAGCGGTAACACTAGGTTGTGCGGGATCGGTGAATTGACATGAAATCACGGTAGTATTGATTGCATACCGATTAACAGGGGAAACTGATACTTGTGTTGAGGAAACAGTAATAACTGGTGACTTTGCATCTTTTGTTCCCATTTCGTCAGCAACAACAGTCGAAACAGTTAACAAAAGTATCCACATTGGCAAGAGCTTGATCAATTTCATATTATCACACATCACTTTTTTTCTAAAGTCTGATTCCGAACTGCCTCTGCAATAATGTGAGAGGCAACAGCTTAGTTTGGTTAAGTCGTTTCGCAACAGACTTTGTTTGTGAAAAATATAACTAACAATAATCTACCATACTTATCTTAAAATGACAAGTATTATCTGAATCATCGGACAATCATGGCAGTCTCTGTACTGTATCGCTTATTATTTACTGTGATATGACTGAAGACGTGTAAGAGGTAGTTCTACAGAACTTAATGTACAGTTATTTTTACTTTTTTCAGTATTTTGAACACAGAATCGTTTTTTCTTACCCCTGGTATCCGTATTCCAACCCGTTCTCCTTTGCGCCCCTTATCAACTGGTTTGCCATCAATTTCGATCTTTTCTACCTTGATTTTTTCAACTCCAGTTTTATTTCCGATAATGATGATTTCATCACCGATATTGAGATCAGCCAGTAAATGAATTGCAGCGACTTTATTCCGCGAATAATAGTTTGTGACTTTTCCGAGAGTAGTCTTGGTTTCAGTTGCATTATTATTATCAGCAGTCGAAAAACCTTCTTTTGAGGGTACTTCAAGATAAAAACCTGTTGAGAATTGTCTGTTAAACACTTTTTCAAGCTCTTTGATTTCATCAGCTATCTCGTTATCTGATAAGTTATTATCAAGTGCTCGACGATATGCTCTGGTGACGACATCAACATACCGAGGGTCACGACCCCGTCCTTCAATTTTATAGCTCATTACTCCAGCATCTTTCATCTGTTTGATCAGAGATAGTGCACAGAGGTCTTTAGCTGACATAACACGGGAGTTTTCAAGTTGTAATTCGTTTCCTGAATCATCAATGATAGTATAGCTTCTCCGACAATTTTGATAGCACTCCCCTCTATTGGCTGACTTCTTATGAGTAAACTGTGACATAAAGCACCGTCCTGAGATTGCAACACACATAGCTCCATGGACGAAACATTCGACATCTATAACGTTGGAGATACTCTTAATCTGTGTAAGATTCAATTCTCTGGCTAAAACTACTCGTTCAGCTCCAAGATTCTTGTAAAATTCTGCCGCCGCTCGATTTGCAACAGATGCTTGGGTTGAGATAAAGAAGGGGATTTTGTGGTGACGGCAAAGATTCATGACTGCATGATCCCAACATATTACGGCATCGACTTTCCCTTTGATCTCGGTAATAACCTCTTGCAGTTGCTCGATCTCATCATCATATATTATCGTGTTGAGAGTAAGGTACATTTTTACTGAACGATCGGATGAGTTGCAGATCTCCCGCATTTCTTCCAATTCAGAGATGGCAAAGTTCTTTGAACTGGCACGCATCGAAAAGTCGTTTAGACCAAAATAGACTGCGTCTGCACCTGCTTTGACAGCAGTTGATAGCATCGGAAAATTGCCGGCAGGAGCCATAAGTTCGTATTGTTGTTTCATCTATCCTTCACATATCCTGTCAAAAAAGTCATTTCAGTAAATGTAACGTATATATGTGAGAAATCAAATTAGTATCCGACTTTATAGTGAAGTTGCAATATATCGTTCTTTTTGTGGTAGACGTATTTGTAGTTAGAGATAATGCAAAATTGCCTTCAGAACGAGATCGCTTGCAGTTGCTTTTGTCGATTCTATGCCCTATGTTAGCAAAGTAGGTCAGGAGCCCTGTGCTCCTGACTCATATTTCTTTGCAAACAATCATCACTATTATCTTACCCTATGTCCATTAGCAAATTGTGACATGACACACAACTGTACTCCACCAGCCGATCTCTTTGAGATCACTTGGTAGGTTACAGTCCGTAAGCCGATAAGGTAGATTCAGTTACTATATGTCAGGATGTTAGAAAAATGTATATTCTTCTGAGTTGGATGGATAAAGGCTACAAGTAATAGTATCAGTGACATCATATCAATTATTCAACATTGACACTTTACCCATCATAGAGTAGTATATTAAGGGTTGTTTTCAGATTAGATTCCATAAGAATGGTTACTAAGACAATATAGCAACATTTGTTATTTGAACGCATAGGAAGTCTTATATGAGGAGTTAATTTCAAAAGGTGTGGAAATTGATAAAAAAGTAGCGTAACCTTTCGGTGAAATTATAACCGAAACAGTCCCGCTGGAGGCGGGACAAACGAAAGGATACGCTGATGTCAAAGTACAGGAAATTGAGTGACTCGACAAGTGAAAACCTGTCGATGGAGACAACTGATTTGGCTGGTGATCTGGACAGCATCGCCCGCGAGGGCGCCCGGCGTATGCTGGTGTCAGTCCTCAAGGCCGAAGTGACCGAGTTTTTGGGACGGCAACGGTATGAGCGAAAAAAAGTATCTCCAGGCTATCGCAACGGGTATGGCAAACAGCGGCAGGTGACGCTTGGCAGTGGAACGGTGAATGTGCGTGCACCGCGAGTGCGGGACAGTGAAGATCGTTTTGCCTCGCAGGTTTTGCCGGCCTACCAAAGGCGATCCAATGCAGTCAAGGAGTTGATTCCAGAGCTGTATGTTCAGGGTTTGGCGACGGGTGATTTTGAGCCGGCCTTGCGCGGTCTTTTGGGTGAGAGGGCTAGTCTGTCTCCCTCGACCATAGTGCGTCTCAAAGAGCACTGGGAGAGTGAGTACGAGGCCTGGCGGAAACGTTCGTTAGCGGACCACCGGTACGCCTACCTGTGGTGTGACGGTGTCTATCCGAAGGCCTGCCTTCAGGGTGACAAGACGGCTTTCCTGGTTGTGCTGGGAGCCAATGAGAACGGCGAGAAGGAGCCTCTGGCGATTGTCGAGGGGTATCGTGAGTCGACCGAGAGCTGGGCGGAGGTGTTGCGAGACTTGAAAGCCAGGGGCTTGACTGATCCGAAGCTGTTTGCCGGTGACGGCGCGCTTGGTTTGTGGGGCGCTATCGACAAAGTCTATCCCAAGGCGGATCACCAGAGATGCTGGGTCCACAAGATGCGCAACGTCATGGTTCACTTCCCGAAACGGCTGCATGCCGAGGTCAAGCTGCTGTTGCGGCAGATGTACGACGCAGACACCAGGCAACAGAGCGAGACGCTGATGGCACAGTTTTCCGAGGTCTATGGGCGCGACTATCCTCGCGCAGTCGAGTGTCTGCTGAAAGACCGTGACTCTCTGCTGACCTATTTCAACTATCCCAAGGAGCACTGGGTAAGTTTGAAGACGACCAATCCGATCGAGTCGACCTTCGGCACCGTCAAGCTGCGCACCAACGCCACAAGGCGGATCAAGTCACCACGGTCAGCCTTGTATCTGATCTTTCAGTTGATCCTGCGGGCACAGAACCGATGGCAACGACTGAAAGCGCCCCACTTGGTGCGACAAGTTCTTGATGGAGTGAAGTTTGAAGACGGAATCGTGGTCAGGACGAAGAAGAATCAGACCGAAAGAGACGCTGCTTGAAAAAACAATTTACACAACTCTTGACATGAGCTCAGCAACCAATAGTGGTTTTCCACACTGGCATAAGTTGTGAACTTTGTTTATTGCATATTCTGCCTTACAAAGAGCGCAATATAGGTGAGTTGCGTAAGATGTATTGTTTAGCACAATGATATCAATTTCCTCAATTTTGCGGTGTTACTTATATAAGAAGAGTATACGCTGTTTAAGGAAAAAGTAAGATAATAAAAAATCGGTCAATTCTTGTGAAAGAATCGACCGACTTGGTGAAGCGAAGGAGAGTGGAGATTTATTATAATCAGCTAATTATAGTCTTTTTATCTGACATCTTTCTTTATTGTTGTCTAGTGTCTATCACTCATTGTCGACTCAGGTTGTTAAAACTTTATAGTATAATTGAGATATTTCACTATTTTTTTTACTGTTACTCTATCATGAGTTAAGAGAAAGCTTTGTGTAGAAGGCTTATTACAGCAGTATAGAGATGCTATGTCTATTGAGAGCAAAAGAGAGAAGTACAGAATGTCTGTGCAGTTATATTGTGAGATAGGATTCTGAAGGACTTTGCAAGTGTATATAGGAGTTGTTAGAATCATGAATTTGACTGTACAACGAAAACATACAGTCGTTAATCAATCATAAGAGAAATAACTAGTCCAGCCTGAGCTTTTTATATACCAGCAAAAAATCTTTCGAGAGGTGTATTTAGAGCAGTGGCCAGACGTGAAATTGTTGCTAAAGACGGAGACGTCTGAGCATGTTCTATCTGGTAGATAAGAGAAGCACTTACTCCCGTTCGGCTTGCTAATTGCCTCATTGAGAGTTTTTGCTCAGTTCGAAGAGCACGGACTTCTTGAGCGATCTGTCTTGCCGCGACTTCGTGTAAGTCGGAAATCATACCATATTCTTTTACCGCACTATCGAGAATCTCAAGTAACTTATTTGTATTAAATGGCTTGGTTATGAAATCGTAAGCATGTTTTCTAAAGGCATTCACAGCATTATCAAATGAGGGGAAGCCTGACATGACAATAACACACAGATCTTTATCAAACCTTCGGATACTGTTAAGTACTTCAGTTCCATCAATTTTAGGCATGACCATGTCAAGGATTACAATCTGAAAAGTTCCTTCTTTGAGGAGTGTTGAGGTTTTTTTTGGGTCAGTTGTAGTTGTTACTTCATACCCGTTTTTGCTTAGGAATTTATCGAGGAATGAACAGATTTCAGCGTCATCATCAACGACCAGTACCCGTAAGGGTCGCTTCGCTTCACCTCTAGCCATAAGAATGTCCCTCTCGTTTCGAAAAACCAATGCCCTGAAACAATTTACAAGAAGTAACGGCCCTCTCGTTACTGTTTTCTGTACCAAATAAGATATCAAGTTTCGTGTTATCGGCTCTTTACACCATTATCCTACTGAGTAAAGTTGCTATAGGCAAGTTTTTTTTCATGATCAAAGAGGTAAATCTATGATTTTAGGCAATTTCTGCCTCTAATAATAGAGTTTGATATCATGTTTTGTTTTTGCGATAGGTTCGATACTTTTCGAGATATTCAAACATAAACTTCTCTCGACCTGTATCTGTTGGGTGATAGTATTCACTCCCTGCCAGTTCATCGGGGAAATGTTCTTGGTCAGTCAAAGCGTTATCAAAATCGTGTGCATACTTGTACCCTTTGCCATATCCAATCTCTTTCATCAACGATGTCGGGGCGTTACGAATATGCAACGGAACGGGAAGCGAGCCTTTCTCCTTTGCGTCAGTAGTAGCACATTTGAAGGCAGTATAGATCGCATTTGATTTTGGCGCACAGGCCATATATGCTACTGCCATGGCGATAGAAAGCTCTCCTTCGGGAGAGCCAAGAAAGTGAAAACTGTCTCGTGCATTGAGAGTAAGAGTCAGAGCGTAGGGATCAGCCAATCCGATATCTTCAGAAGCGAATCTGACCAGTCTTCGGATAATATACATTGGTTCTTCACCTCCGTCGAGCATCCTTGCCAGCCAATAGAGAGATGCATCAGGGTCACCACCTCTAATAGATTTATGTAATGCAGAAATAAGATTGTAATGCTCTTCGCCCGTTTTGTCATACATCGCAACACTTTTTTGATGCACTCTTTTTACGACATCGGGTGTTACAATCCCTTCCTTTCCAACAAAAGCAGAAACTGCTTCAAGCAGAGAGAGAGCACGACGAGCATCGCCATCTCCTGCATTGCATATGATATCAAGAGCATGATCTTCAAAATGTAGATCCATATCTCCCAACCCACGTTCATGATCATTGAGGGCACGCTCAAGAACAGATCGTATCTCTTCAGGTTGTAGACGTTCCAGGACGTATACACGCATTCTTGAGAGGAGAGCTGAGTTGATTTCAAATGAGGGGTTTTCTGTTGTTGCTCCGATTAGTACAATGTCTCCTTTTTCTACATACGGGAGGAAGGCGTCCTGTTGTGCTTTGTTGAAACGATGAATTTCATCGACAAAAATGTATGTACGTCTTCCCGACATTCGGAAATAATTTCCTGATTTCGAGATGATTGTCTTGATATCTTTGATTGAGGATGTCACGGCAGAGAAGGGAATAAACTGTCCATTAGTTGAACGGGCTATCAACTCGGCTAACGTTGTCTTGCCACTACCAGGGGGGCCCCAAAATATTGAGGATGCGACCTGATCAGCTTCAATCGATTTTCGAAGCGGGGTCCCTTGACCAACTATTTTGATCTGTCCAGTAAATTCATCAAAGGTAACAGGTCGCATTCGATCTGCTAGCGGGGAGTTCAATTGTGTTGCCCTATCTGAAGGCTCTGTTCTGTTGTTGTCAAACATATCCATGGTTAGGCAATATAATACCAATTGGGAAAAATCGACAATCACAAAGTGAAAACAAAAAGATTGCCTGAATCATCACTAAGTCGTACTTTTCGCCTTGAAAAAAGATATGGTTGGGTTGGTCTGTTTCCTCTGCTGAGATGAGTTGAGCAGGTATTGAGTTATATTTCTACCTTTGATATATGGCAGGACAGGTCTTCACAGCAGGAATCATATCTTTGTTATAATGTTGGCTGGCAACATATTAAAGCGACATAAAAATAAGATAGTCGTTCACAGCAGGAACAAGCCGGTCGAAGAAAATTAACCTGCGGTCAAATCGTCGTCTCATATAGAAGAGAGCAGATTGATCGTCGCCGATTATTCGGCAAAGTAAGGAATGTGTATGTCTTTGAGGATTTCGAGTCGTTTGTCACTAATGATTGTTATTTCAATCGTAACTGGGGCTATTGCAGGTATATTTGCACCTGAAACAATGGCATCTCTTTCTGTATTTGGATCGCTGTTTATCAGTGCATTTCGTATTTTGCTTCTCCCTATTATTTTGAGTTCTGTCATTATTGGTGTAGTAGGTTTGGGAAATATGACAAAGCTCGGTCGGTCACTTCTGTCCACTTTGACATATTTCATTTTGACTACTGTTGTAGCAGTAGTTCTTGGAGTTGTATTGGCTATTATATTACATCCCGGAGTCGGTGTCGATGCCTCAGGTTTGGGGCTCCCGTCATGGGCTAAGTCTGCTTCTCAAGTAAGATTTGATCATATACTTGGAGGACTGTTGCCTCAAAACCCGATAAGTGCACTTATTGATGGTAATTTTCTCGGTTTGATTCTCTTTGCTTTGCTTTTGGGTGCTGTTTTGTCACAAATGGGTACGAAAGGGAAGCCTGTTGTTGATTTTTTCTCGACCCTTTTAGAGGGAACGTTGGGAGTAATGAAGTACATTCTTATTGTTGCTCCGCTCGGTTTATTTGCTTTGGTCGGTTCTGCAATCGGGGGGCATCACAATAATCTTGGTGATATGTTCAGATCACTTGGGATGTTTTCTTTGACAACCTTGGTTGGTATGGTTCTGTTGTTTGTTGTGATACTTCCGACCGCTTTAAAGCTCTGGGGCGGGCGATCACCGTTTGCCTATCTGACAAAGTTGCATCCTGCCTTGCTTATTGCTTTTGGAACCGGTTCATCAGCAGTTGCATATCCTGTTGCTTATTCAAATGTTACTGAAGATGACAATGTCGATTCTCGTGCATCATCGATAGTGTTGTCACTCGGCTATTTGGTTAATTTGCAGGGGACGGCTCTTTATCTGACAATAGCAACACTCTTTGTCGCACAGGTGTCAAATGTATCTTTATCTTTTATGGATATGGTGACAATTGGAGCTGTGTCAGCGATTGTTTCGATGGGTTCAGCATCGTTACCTAATGTCAGTCTTTTTGGACTTGCGGTAACGATGAGTATTGTCGGGTTTCCACCATCATCATTTGCAATAATCGGTCTTTTAGTTATTGTCGATTGGTTTTTTGATCGTTGTCGTGCAGTCGTAAATATCTGGGGGGATGCTGTTGGTGCCGCGATAATCGGTGAGACATTTGAATTCAAGACAGCTCGTGGTGGCAGAACAGTTTCTGCCCGATCACGAACAACTGCACGATCAAGTAGTTCTTCCTCTCGTAAAGACGATCGTTCATCGCGAACAGGTCGAGACAGTAGCCGTCGCACATCAAGTGAAACAAGAACAGCCCGTAAGACAAGATCGACAACAACGAAGAGCCGTACAACTCGAAAAGATAGCTCTTCTACGCGCAGTACTGGTAGTACCCGCAAGACTGCTTCAACGAAACGTTCTGATCGTCCAAGTAAAACTGATGGTTTGGTCAAGCAGGCACCCCCAGCAAGAACAGAGCGGAGCAGTAAAGACAGAAGATCAACTGTAGATAGTAAGCCGACAGTTCGTGAACGGCGGACGGTATCTCGTCGTAAAACAGTAGAACAGAATCTTGTTGTATCTGAGGCAATTCCTCCAACATCGATTGCTCCGGAGAAAGATTCGGTCAGTTCGACTCAGGAGAGGAAAATTCCTCCTATGCCAGCAGTACCCCCACTTCCAACTATGCCTAGCTCTCCGTTGGCAGAAGATTTTTCTGATCAAGAAGAGACAATAGAAACAGCGGTTCCCAAAAAACAGAGCAAAGTATCTATACATATAGAAAAAACAGAGACTTAACGTTCTCTTGATGATATCGAGAGAGAGCGGGCGAATATTGTTGCTGAGCTTGCTAGTTTACAAAGAAGAAATGATGCAACTGAAGCAGTAGCCCATACAGCCCCTGAATCAGAAACTGACAATGTTTCTACAGATGAATCGAAGGAAACTCAAAACAAGTTAGCATTTGAAAGTGTCCCTGAGTTTGATTTCCCTGATAATACTGCAGAACAGATTGAATCAACTTCTGAGGAATCAGAAGCTGAGGAAAAACAGCCTGCCACTCCTGTTTATGGTCGCCCACGCACACGTCGCAGTCCAAAACGAACATTATCGAAAGAGACAACCAACCAAATTGATTCTCCTGAGGAAAATATTGTTGTTGAACCAGCAATAAAAGAGTCTGAAGCTGAACCTGAGAATCCTGAAGAAAAAAAGGAAGTGAGCTTTGGTCGACCGAGTCGCCGTCGCACACGGCGGTAGATGACTCATAACCAACTATTGGAACTTTTGCGAGCCAAAAAGCATATAGTATACACAGGATTGAAAAACAATTATTCTGTCTGGATGGTACTATGAATGGATTAAAAGTTACATTATTAATGCTTGCTCTGATGTTGCTGTTCGCTTGGATTGGAATGATGATAGGTGGGCAGGGCGGTATGATTATTGCGTTCATTATCGCAATAGCTATGAATTTTGTCTCCTATTGGTACTCTGATAAGCTCGTTCTGAAGATGTACCGTGCCCGTGAGGTCTCAGAAGCAGACCACCCTCGTCTGTTTCGTGTAGTTCGTCGCATTTCAACGGTTTCTTCAGTGCCTATGCCGAAAGTTTATATTGTACCGTCGAAAGCGCCCAATGCATTTGCGACTGGTCGAAACCAAGATAATGCGGCTGTTGCAGTTACCGAAGGTTTACTTGAAATACTCAATGAAGATGAACTTGAGGGTGTATTAGGGCATGAATTCGCCCATATTATGAATAAGGATATGCTAATCGGTACAATTGCCGCAACGTTTGCCGGGGCTATAGGGATCCTTGCTACAATAGCTCGTTGGGGAGCTATTTTTGGAGGTATGGGAAGACGTGACAATAATAATATCTTTGGGTTATTGATTGCGGCTATCGTTGGTCCTCTTGCAGCCCTTGTTATTCAGTCAGCAATTTCACGTCAAAGAGAATTCAAGGCAGATAAGATAGGTGGAGGAATTACTGGAAAATATAAGTCACTAGCATCAGCATTAGAAAAGCTCCATCATGCCCCAGTTCGTATGAATCTGGATAAGAAACCCGCAACCGCTCACATGATGATTGTCAACCCGCTCAGTGGGCGCAAAATGTTATCATTGTTTTCCACGCATCCCCCTGTTGAAGAGAGGATTGAAAGACTGCATAAATTAGCTCAGGAGTCGCACTATAGCGGGTATGCTCAATAATATTATTTCAGACCAATCAGATAATACTCCTGATCGAAAACCGAGGAGTAGATAGGTGGACACACTTCTTTTCTTTGAGGTTGTGGCTATTTTTCTGCTCATTGCCGCAAACGGTTTTTTTTCACTCTCAGAATTTTCTATTATTGCCTCGCGAAAGAGCAGGCTCAAACAAATGGAAAAAGAGGGAAAGAGGGGAGCAAAATCGGCATCAAAACTTCAGGAACAGCCTGAACGATTCTTAGCTACTGTCCAAATAGGTATCACTCTTGTTGGGACTCTAGCCGGTGTGTTTGGTGGTGCTACTATAGTAGAACCAATTCAAAAGGCGATTGAATCTATTTCGATATCATTTATCACCGATACTGCCGGTCCGATTGCTGTGACTTTAGTCGCTTTTGGTATTACTATCAGTGCTGTCATATTAGGTGAACTGATACCTAAATATCTAGCCCTCTCCGATCCTGAAAGGTATGCACGATGGTCTGCGGGGCCGATTACTATGTTTGTTCGTTCGATTGCCGCACTGTCTACTGTTCTCAGTGGAACAGCAAATATGATATTGCGTCTGTTCGGAATTACAGTTGATACGACAACCTCTCATGTTACTGAAGATGAGATTAATATGATGATTCAAGAGGGGATAAAATCAGGTAACTTTGATGAGACTGAAGAGCGATTGATTCGTTCGGTTTTTGATTTTGCTGATTCAACTGTACGAAGAGCAATGACCCCTCGTACTGATGTTGATGCTATTTCAATTGATACTGATCCAGTTGATATTATCAATATTATCATTGATAAAGGTCATAGTAAGTATCCCGTTTTTAAAGACACAATTGATCAGATCGTAGGTATTCTTTACACTCGTGATCTCTTTCATCATAAGCTTAATCCGAATCTTGTTATTCTCAGTGATTTGATGCGCAAGACGACTTTTGTCCCCGATTCAATGCCACTCTCAACACTTTTGCGAGAGTTTCAGAGGAAAAAGAATCAATTTGCAGTCGTGCTAGATGAGTTTGGAGGAACCGCAGGGATTGTCACTCTCGAAGATGTTCTTGAAGAGCTTGTCGGTGAGATACAGGATGAGGATGATTCAAAAGCGCCACCGTTAGTTAAGCACTCTGATACTGTAGCATATATTGACGGTTCAGTATGGCCGGGTGCAGTTAATGAGCTTATGTCAACAAATTTACCTGAGGATAAAGCAGAAACCCTTGCTGGTCTGATGATTGATAAAATCGGACATCTTCCTTCACGAGAGGATACAGTTATTATTGCTGATGCACGTCTTTCGATTCTCGAGATCGATCATAATCGGCTTACAAGACTCAAAGTAGAACGACTTGAACAGCCGAAAGTTGATGAACAGGAGAATGAATAGACGTATGAAGCAACAACTCAATCCTTTGTATTGGATGCGTTCGCTCTATGACTGGGTGATATCTTTGAGTGAATCAAAGAATGCAGATAGAGGGCTTTTTTTCCTCTCGATGGCTGAAGCGTCTTTTTTCCCGATTCCCCCTGATGCCCTTCTCATTGCGCTTTGTATGGGATCATACAAGTGTTGGTTCCGTTTTGCTCTTATCTGTTCGTTTGGTTCTGTAGTCGGAGGTATGTTAGGGTATTTGATTGGGTATTCTGCTTTTGAGTTTATAGGTGAAAAACTACTGTCGATTACAGCTTCTTTATCAGGGACGAATCCTGATGACTTGCTCAAGACTGCTCAATTCTGGTTTAATCAGAAAGAACTTTATGGTATGAAAGTAGGTGTTTGGGCAGTTGGTATTGCCGGTTTTACACCAATTCCGTATAAAGTATTTACAATTGCTGCAGGTTTTTTCGAAATGTCTTTCCCTTTGTTTATTGTCGCATCTGTTATTAGCAGGTCGGCGAGGTTTTTTGCTGTAGCTGGTGTAATTGGTTTCACATATAAGAAATATGGTGAACGCATCAAGGATTTGATCGATCGTTACTTCAATCTACTTGCGATCAGCTTTGTGGTATTGCTAGGGCTTGGGTTCTGGGTTATCAGCTTAGTGAAGCATTAATTACACAATAAATATATTTGAGAAAGTAATTTACCAACAGCGATCAATATGCGTAATTGTATGTTGCAATAAATAAGATGGTGTTAGATTAAAGGCATATTAAAAACGTAGAAGATACTATGACTCACAACCACTCACATATGCCTGAAGAGGTTTCAGGGCGAAGGCTCGCGTGGACTATTCTCTTCAATATGGTGATCACAATTGCCGAAGTTATTGGCGGATTAATGACGGGTTATCTTGCCCTGTTAGCCGATGCGATGCACAACCTTTCCGATGTGGCATCATTGATACTAGCATGGTTAGGGATCAAGAGTTCCCAAAAACCGGCGACAAAACGGTCGACATATGGTTATAAACGTGTGGAAGTCATGACTGCTCTTATTTCTGCAGTTTCCCTAATAGTCATAGCTATTTTTATTCTTCGTGAAGCATTCGAACGTGTTGCCAACCCACAGCCGATCACCGATCCGTGGGTGTTTCTGACTGTTGCTGTTATTGGATTGCTTGGGAATATCGTATCGATAAAGTTGCTTCACAGTGAAAAAGGGAAATCACTGAACATGAAGACAGCATTTCTGCATATGTTCTTTGATGCTTTATCCTCGGTCGTAGTTATTATCGGTGGCATTGTGATCATTCTAACAGATCTCTATATTGTTGATGTAGTCCTTACAGCGGCAATCGCTTTGATGATTTTCTGGTCCAGCTATTTGGTAATCAAAGAGGCGGTATGGATCTTTCTTGAAGGAGTTCCACAGGGTATAGATTTTGATAAAGTTCTGGAAGCGATCATGAAAGTGAATAAAGTGCGCAATGTTCATGATCTTCATATATGGTCTTTGTCTTCGCAGGAAGTCGCTTTGTCATGTCATGTCTGTATCAGTGAGAAGGATTTTCAAGAAGGGCCGAATATCATTGTCAAAATTAATGAGTTACTTCGGACCGAATTTGAAATCGGTCATGGTACTATACAGTTGGAAAAGGACGAGTGTGACAGGGAAGATCTGTTGTGCCAATATAGTGAACATCGATGGGAGTAAGTGTGACACCAGATATGATTGAGATTGAAATCAAGGACCTTGCTTTCAACGGTAAAGCGATCGGTAACCTTGAAAGTGGAAAAGTAATCTTTCTTGATAGAGGTCTGCCAGGTGAAAAAGTTTTAGCAGAAGTTGTGCAGTCACGTCCTCGTTATGATGTTGGACGTGTTCATGATATTATTGTTAAATCGGATTTACGTGTTCCGCCTGTCTGTTCTCATTTCGGTTCGTGTGGTGGGTGCACATGGCAGGATCTTGCATATAGCCAGCAAATAGAGTTCAAACGCAAGCAAGTTGCTGGATGTATCGAACATATTGGTGGGCTTGATGATGTAAAGCTCCTTGATGTTATCGGTTCAGCCGAGCGGTTTCACTATCGTAACAAGATGGAGTTCTCATTTCATACTGCAGAAGATGGGGGATTCACCCTTGGTTTGCATAGGCGCGGGCGTTTTGACGAAGTGTTTGATCTTGAAAAGTGTTTTCTTCACGGTGAGACCGCCGACCGTATTGTTCACTGGGTCCGAGATTTTGTCAAACAGGAGGGGATACCCGTTTATGATGTGAAAGAACATACGGGGTTTATCCGTTTTCTGGTGATCCGTGCAACTCGACGTACGGGTGAGATCATGGTCAATATCGTGACCAATTATGGTGAGATTCCTAGCTGGCAAAAGCTCATGCAGGGTATTCGTGATAACTTTCCTGAAGTCACTACGCTTGTCCATAACCAAAACGGGCAGAAATCGAATATTGCTACGGGGGAGATCGAGCGAGTTATTTTCGGTCTTGGTTATATTGAAGAGAAGTTGTTCAACTCTACATTTAGAATAAGAGCTAATTCATTTTTCCAAACCAATACAACTCAGACGGAAACTTTATATCGTGCGGGATTTGATATGCTCAATCCAACTCGTCAGGATAGAGTTCTCGATTTGTATTGCGGGACGGGGTCGATAGGGATCCTTTTAGCACCGCATGTACGAGAGGTGATTGGCGTTGAATTGGTTGAAGATGCTGTAAATGCGGCAAGGGAGAATGCTATTCTCAATGAAGTAAAGAATATTAACTTCTATCAAGGATTTGTGAAAGACTTCTTAAAAACTGAAATTGCGACAAAAGAACCATTTGACGCAATCATTATTGATCCGCCAAGAGCAGGACTACACCCGAAAGCTCTCAAACAAATCCTAAGTATCCGCCCCCCCAAGATCCTCTATATTTCGTGTAATCCCGCTACTTTCGCGCGGGATGCGAAGAAACTGGTGGAGTCTGGGTATAAACTGCCGGCAATAAAGCCGATTGATATGTTCCCGCACACGATGCATGTTGAGTTGGTCGGGGTATTCTACGATGAGAAGGTCCCTTCGTAAACAGACTTGCCCTTCAAAAGCATTCTTTCTACCTTTCTGGCTCATTATTATAGGAGTGATTTGATGCGAAAAATAGTACTGACAATAATAGGTGTTTTTCTTTTAACTCTATTGGCTACAGAGTCGAACGCTGCCAAGAAAAAGAAAACATTTGATGAATTAAGCGTTGAGATCCTTGAATCGATCCAGTCGTTTTATCCTGTTCGTTCAACCGAAATGGGTATCCACTCCTATGATCATCGTTTTACAGACTATTCATCAAAATCTGTGAACAGGATGATTAAAAAGCTCAACGGGTATATTAAGAATAAATCTGCTTTACGTCGTTTCAATCCGAGCAAGCTTTCAAAGGAACAGCAACTTTCATACAAACTCATCAGGTCGAACTTATTGACCACATTGCATGACTTGAAAAAACTGCGTTGGCATAAAAAATCACCACAGCTTTATGTCGATGAAGCAGTAAACGGACTGTATTTTCTCTTGATCTCAAAACATGCACCGATGTCTGAAAAAATAGTGCCTATCATAGACCGCATACGATCTGTCCCTGCTCTTTTTGCAACCGCGAGGAAGAATCTTAAGAAACCGCCACCGATATATATTGAAGCAGCAAAGGAGTCTCTTGAGTCTGGTATGGAGTTTTATCAGATAGCTGCGGGTGAACTGATGGCTCAGTTCCCTGAGCGAGCTGATAATATCCTTAAAGTTTCGACTGCCGCACGTGAAGCAATGAATGATTTCCTCCTGTGGCTTGATGAAGTAACTCCGGGAAAAGAGATCGACTTTGCGATCGGGAAAGAGGCCTTTGATTATCGATTAGAGCATGAATACTTTATGAATATCAATTCTGACACACTTCTTGCTATTGGTCTTTCACTTCTCGAACAGGCACAGAAAGAGTATCATGAATATGAAGAATATGTTGAATTGAACCACCAAAATGGTGCCGATTCTGTTTATATCCCTCGTAAATTTGAGCGTGAAGATATTCTGGACTACTACAACTGGGAAACTAATCAGGTTAAAGTCTTTATTGAGACAAACGATCTTCTCTCGATTCCTGATGATATTGCCCCTGTTACTGTCATTGAGACACCCCCATTTCTCAGGTCGATGATTTCAGGGATTGCATATCAACCTGCCGGGCCGTTTGATCAAAATCAACATGGTTATTTCTATGTGAGGCCGATTCCTGATTCGTTGACGAGGAAACAGCTTGATGCTCGCTATCGCTACATTCATAGACGTGGATTCAAAGGATCAGTAGTACACGAAGCATTCCCAGGGCACCATCTGCAAATGCAGATTGCCGCACGGAATAGTGATCCGATCAGAAAGTGGCAAATGAACAGAATGATGGTTGAAGGGTGGGCTTTATATTGTGAAGAAATGATGTACGATCAGGGGTTGTTTGGTAAGGAAGACCCATCCCAGTGGCTTGGTATACTTGGGGGGATTCGTTTTCGGGCTGCTCGGATTGTTGCTGATGTTAAACTTCATACTGGTCAGTTTACAGTTGAGCAGTGTATCGATTGGATGAATAAAGAACTTGATAGCAATACTGATTGGCAGAGAGAGTATATTCGCAAGGAAGTCAGGCGCTACACTCTTTCACCAACCTATCAAATGGCATATTTGATGGGAAAACGTGAGATTCTCAAACTTCGTGATGCAATGGAGCAACGTGATGGTCCACTTTTTTCATTGGCTGAATTTCATGATGCTTTGTTGGCTGAGGGATCGGTACCTGTCACACTCTTGTGGGAACATCTCGGTTTGGAAAAATCCACAACTTCGACAGATAAGTAATTCTTGTATTACAGTCATGAGGTTTGACCGCCAAAGGTCGATATAGTTTGTAGAAGCATGTTATATACTTTACTCATATTCATAGCTATACTGATTGCTATTTCATTCCTCAGATTGAGAATGCGTTTCTTGTGGGGGGATAACAAACGGTTGCTGTTTGTCGGATTAGGACAGACAGGTCCTGAAATTGATTTTGTCGATAATGTCGGATCTCTTCGCATCTTTGGTTGGCATATTACATCTTTTCAACTCAATACAAAACCGAAGAAACAAAAACAAAAACAAACTGATAGAAGATCGGGAAAAATCAAGCAGAGGGAAGAGAGAGAGAGAGACTGGTATGTATTGCTCCCACGTATTGTTCCAAGAACCGCAACTGCTCTCGGTCGCATGATTGCTCATCTTTACCGTTATACTATAGTTGAGGAATTATCAGCCAGGATAGAGGCTGGTTTTGATTCACCTGACCTTACGGGGCAATTATACGGGGGATATCATGCAGTAGTAGGAGCAGTTCCGGGGCTGTCACAACGTATTAGCTTTCAACCGAATTGGGTTGAGGAATCATTTAACGGAAAGATACAAATGGCCTTTGCTCTTCCGTTGTATAGGTTAATATGGCGGATTATAGTACTGATAGGGCAACTGCCGTTAAGAGATTTATATAAACTGGCGATAGGAACGAAAAGAGGAGGACAGGATGTCCAATAATGTAGTAGATATTCTCAAAGGTGTTGTGGGTGAGCTGAGACAGATCGCTCAATCGGAAACTGTTATCGGTGATCCTGTTACAATAGGCGACACAACAGTTATACCGATTGTGAAGATTTCTGTCGGTTTTGGTGCAGGTGGTGGACAGGGTGAGGATGACAAGTCACGATCAGGGTTCGGCGGTGGCGGTGGTGGTGGTGCTAAAATTGAACCTGCCGCTTTTATTATTATGGATAAAGATGGTGTGCACCTGCTTCCTGCTTCTAAGGGGAAATGGGACAGCATTATTGATGCTATCCCCGGTTTTGCCAAAAAGATATCAAAGTTGAAAGAGAAGTTCTCATCTGATAATGGTGATTCTGATTCATCTGATATTGAAGAAACGACAACTGCTGATGAGACTGATGCAGAGAGTGACGAGTCAAAATAGTTTTATATTACATATGTCGACAAAGCCCCGATCAAGTAATTGATCGGGGCTTTTATGATCAAATGGACAACAATTACTCTTACAGCAATTGCTTATACAAAACGTCGGTTTAGTACATACCCGGCATTCCGCCGCCCATGCCACCAGCACCGCCCATATCAGGCATTGCAGGTTTGGTCTCTTCAGGTTTGTCCGCGATCACTGCCTCAGTTGTCAGCAACATACCAGCGATTGAAGCGGCATTCTGAAGTGCGCTACGAGTTACTTTAGTCGGATCCATCACACCGGCTTTAAGCAGGTCTTCGTAGGTATCGGTCTGAGCATTGTACCCGAAGGCACCCTTTTCAGTACTTACGCGATTTATGACAACAGATGCTTCTACACCTGCATTAGTGGAAATCTGACGAAGAGGTTCTTCAAGTGAACGGCGAATGATTGAAACACCGACCATTTCATCAGCGTCAGCTTTGATTGTATCGAGTTTTTTGACTGCACGAAGAAGAGCAACACCACCACCAGGGACGATACCTTCTTCGACAGCTGCGCGTGTCGCATGAAGAGCATCTTCAACACGTGCTTTCTTTTCTTTCATCTCAACTTCGGTAGCAGCACCGACATTGATGACTGCAACACCACCAGCGAGCTTAGCGAGGCGTTCCTGCAGTTTTTCACGATCATAATCAGAGGTAGTATCTTCGATCTGTTTGCGGATCTGACCGATACGAGCTTTGATATCATCTTTGCTACCAGCACCTTCAACTATTGTTGTGTTGTCTTTGTCCATTGTAATCTTTTTTGCAGTACCAAGATCACTCATCACAACATTTTCAAGTTTGAAGCCGATCTCTTCTGAGATCAATTTACCACCAGTGAGAGTTGCGATATCCTCAAGCATAGCTTTGCGACGATCACCAAATCCCGGAGCTTTCACAGCGGCGATTTTGAGTGTTCCGCGGAGCTTGTTGACGACTAGTGTTGCCAATGCTTCACCTTCAATATCTTCAGAAATGATAACGAGTGGACGTCCTGCCTGAGCAGTTTTCTCAAGAATTGGGAGAAGGTCTTTCATGCTTGAAATCTTTTTGTCATGGATAAGAATGTATGGTTCTTCCATAACAGCTTCCATCGCATCAGGGTCGGTCACAAAGTACGGGGAGACGTATCCGCGATCGAACTGCATACCTTCAACAACTTCAAGAGTTGTTTCAGCGGTCTGTGATTCTTCAACAGTAATAACACCGTCGTTGCCGACTTTTTCCATTGCTTCAGCAATCAGGTCACCGATATGCTTATCAGAGTTTGCTGAAATGGCACCAACCTGAGCGATCTCTTCTTTTCCAGAAACAGGCTTAGACATCCCTTTGATTTCCTCAGAGATGACATCAACTGCCAGATCGATTCCGCGCTTGATAGCCATAGGATTAAAGCCTGCAGTTACACTTTTGATCCCTTCACGATAGATCGCCTGTGCTATAATTGTCGCTGTAGTTGTACCATCACCTGCAACATCGGAAGTTTTTGAAGCAACTTCTTTGACCATTTGGGCGCCAATGTTTTCAATGTTGTCATCGAGTTCAATTTCTTTTGCAACGGTGACACCATCTTTAGTGACTGTTGGAGAACCGAATTTTTTGTCAAGAACAACATTACGTCCTTTTGGACCGAGAGTAACTTTGACCGCATTGGCCAATTTGTCGACACCAAGTTTTAGTTTGGTACGAGCTTCCATATCAAAATCTATTTGTTTTGCCATTGTATATACTCCTTAGGTAATTCGTTTAGCTGTTTTTGATCACTGCGAAAATATCAGATTCACGCATGATAAGATATTCATCTCCATCAAGCGAAACTTCAGTACCCGAGTATTTACCATAGAGGACCCGGTCACCCTTTTTTACTTCCATGGCAACATTCTTACCATCTTCGGTGATACGACCAGCACCGACTTCAATGATTTCTCCTTGCATCGGTTTTTCTTTGGCAGTATCAGGAATGATAATTCCGCCCTTCATTGTTTCACTTTCTTCGACTGGACGTACGACAACTCTGTCAGCTAATGGACGTACTTGCATTTTCATGCTCCTTTGTTTTTTGAAACTTACTGTTTCTATTTGTTTATCCTTACATCTCTAATACGAGACCCCTGTGGGTCAGTTACGTAAGTGTTTGTTAGTCAATCACTCACACCTTGTTAGCACTCACCCAAGGCGAGTGCTAACAACCATTGAATATATGTTAAACGCTTTACCTGTCAAGAAGTTTCATTAGAAAGTGATATAATTTGTAATAGAGATATGGGGCAGTTGTATTATTGCATTCATATGTGCTAATTATCAATATTTATTTGATTATATTAAGTGTATATCATGTAAATATTAAAATATTTAAGTAAATACGAAACATAATTGATATCATTCTCGTTAATCTTGTTAAGAACAATCATATTGGAGTATGAAAAATGTCACAAGACTGGAATGAGCTGACCAAGTTGACACGAGGGAGGCAGGTTATAATTGAGAGGGTACGTATGGTTGAGACTAATATAGCAATTGAAGGGGATTTTCTGTTGCCTCAGTTAGCCCAGTTGTCATCGGATGATCAGGCATTTGTATCAGCTTTTGTCGTTTGTCATGGATCTATCAAACAGATGGAAAAGTTTTTTGGAGTTTCATATCCCACTATAAAAAATCGCCTGAATCGAATAGGCGAGCAGTTGAGTTTTGTTGAGATGGATACTACAGAAGAAAAGATCAGCCGATCTGAGATACTTAATCGACTCAACCGCGGTGAATTGGATGTCAATGAGGCGATCAAACAATTGGAGAAGGGAAAGATCAATGAGTGAAGAACGAAAACAGATTTTGAACATGCTTGCGGAGGGGAAAATATCTGCGGATGATGCTGAACGATTATTGGATGCATTGGGTGGAGTTGATGAATCTGACTCTAATACTGAAGCAGAGAGAAGGTTGAAAAGTGACAAGAAACCCCGTTTTTTGCATGTGCAGATCAAACCCGGGGCAAATCATCCATCAGGAAAAGACTCAGTCAATATCAAAGTGCCGATTATGTTGCTCAAAGCAGGAGTAAAGCTCAAATCGTTAATTCCTGAAGGGTATCGTTCAAAGATGGGCGGACATTTCGGAAAACATGGAATCGACTTGGATAAGCTAGACAGTTCCAGTATCGATGCTTTTGCTATGGCGCTTTGCGAGACATCGATTGATATCGATGCCGATGATGAGAAGGTTCGCATATATTGTGCGTAATATTAGAGAGTTTGATTATTAAGAGACAACAGGCCACTGTAAGAACATGCAGTGACCTATTGTGACCTCTTACCGATTGAAGATTTTTATTGCCCGCAATTTTCACATTCGATTGTCAAACTAATAGAAGTCGATGAACTCCACTCACCTCCTAATGAGACAAATTGTAGTGGGAGGACTTGGTATAGAGCACCTTCTGGGAGCGGAAGATCAAAAGTTTGTATTCCGGCTGACGGTGCATTCCAATTGATGGAGTGATACTCCAACCTCCATGTTTGAGCAAACCCTCCCCAAATGACCCGGACTTTCAAATTTGCTCCGGCAGGAAACGGTTGATTGTTTGGTCTCCGATATATGATAGCCCCCCTCAAACCTGCACCTCCTGAATATTGAGCATACGATCCTCCCGCACTTCCTGCGGATGAGGCAGTCCAGTTGAGAGAAAACACATCACTGGTCGCATCATAAATTGAGGTAAGAGAGCTGGTTGCTGATGCACCACCACAGGCAAACCCACATGAATTTTGCAAAGTCAGAGATGATAAAGCATAGAACCCTGTATCACAACTGCTTTGAATTGATCTATAAGCAGAACAACCATCATCATTATCGCATCCGGCAACTGTGGAGTAAATCTCAAGTGCACCAGTCGTCTGAGCTGTCGGATCTGAAGGCAACGTACCCCAGCCAAAAACCGGACCGTTCACTGAAACGTTCTGTAAGTCGGTGAAGTACTCAACGACTTCATAATTGGGATCACAGTTTCCAACAACAGATGCATGTATCTCAATTATGGAGCTTATTGTAGGAGGTGCAGTATAGGTAGTCGACCATTCTCCGAAAGAATCAGTCGTACCGCTTACTGAAGATAGATTACCACCTCCAGATAGCGAAAGTTGTACATTTGCGCCAGTTACCACTGAACCTGCTTGTTCATCAAAGACGGTCACTTTAATTGGGATAATCTCCCCACCGCGAAG
>JAJRUL010000179.1 GCA_024277795.1 Candidatus Zixiibacteriota bacterium | reverse complement strand
CGCAACATCCTCAGCGACAGCCTCGAAAGTAAGCAGTGACGAACTACTATCCTCTTCTAATTCAACAGACAGATCTCAACAAAGCAGTACGTCCTCTCACAACAACAACTACCAACATAAATCTTACTCTTACAGCTACAGTTCATCAGCAAATGGACATACGGGGAGAGGGAAATATAGCAAAGTACTTGGAGATATGACGATAGACCTAAATGGTCAGAGTTTACAGAATAATCAAATCTCAACTGCACTAGGAGATCTCGAGATTAGGCTTCATGGTGGAATACTCGAAAGCGGGTTGAATCGCATGATTATTAGTGGATTTCTCGGCGATATTAGAGTCTATGTCCCAATCGACTTCGACATCTCAGTTCAAGCATCAAATTTCATAGGTGACCTTGAACTGATAGGAAGAAAAACAGATGGGCTAGCCAATTCTGCTTGTATACAAACCCCTGACTATCCAAACTCTTCCAAGAGGCTACATATCGCAATAAACACTTTTCTTGGAGATATCAGAGTAATACAACTATAGCTTCAGAGACCAACTCTCACTATATCCACAGCCATTTCTTTCAAAGATAACGATTATTCTGTGATCACAGTATATATCTGCTCAGGTCTTCATCTTCAATAATAGACTTCAGGGCTTTACTAACAGATTTCTCAGTTATTGTAACCTTCTTTTTCCCTTTTGGTGGTTCAAAGAGTATATCTTCCAGTAAAGTTGTCATGACTGTATGAAGTCGTCTTGCACCGATATTTTCAGTCTCACTATTTACCTGTTCTGCAAAACCTGCAATCTGCTTAATCGCACCAACCGTAAACTCAAGATTCAACCCTTCAGTTTTCATCAGAGCCTTATATTGCTTAACCAAAGATGCCTGAGGTTCAGTAAGTATTCTTTGAAAATCTTCAGCAGTCAAAGAATCAAGCTCGACTCTAATAGGAAAACGCCCTTGTAGTTCTGGAATCAAGTCGGATGGCCTAGATCCATGAAACGCCCCAGCCGCTATAAAAAGGATATGGTCAGTGCGTATCATCCCATACTTGGTCATAACCGCTGCTCCTTCAATGATAGGAAGAATATCCCTTTGTACTCCTTCCCTACTGACATCTGGAGAGTTACGATTATTATCCCCCACAATCTTATCAATCTCATCAATAAATATGATCCCTGATTCCTGAACTTTTTCAACAGCCGCTTCAATCACACCATCCATATTGATCAGCTTGTCCAATTCTTGATCCGTAAGAAGTTTCCTCGCATCTTTTATCATCATTTTGCGACTTTTGGTTTTCTTGGGCATCAACTCTGAGAACATCTCCTGAAAATTAACCCCTAACTCTTCCATACCTGTTGGGGAGAATATCTCAATGATCGGCATTTGATTGTGTGGAGCATCTATTTCAATTTCCCGCTCATCCAGTTCACCTGAAATAAGTTTTTTACGGAGTTTCTCTCTGGTCTTCGCAATAGTACCGATTGGTTCAGGGATATCATCTTTTACTGTTTTCTTTAATGGCAACGGTTGCAACAACAAATCCAAGAGTCGCTCTATCGTATTATGTTCCGCCTTTTCTTTTAGCGACTTGGCCTTGTCTGTCTTCACAAGATTCACAGCTATTTCAACAAGGTCTCGAACCATTGATTCAACATCCCGCCCAACATAACCGACTTCTGTAAATTTTGATGCTTCAATTTTTAAGAACGGTGCACGCGCCAAATCTGCCAGTCTCCGTGCAATCTCTGTTTTACCGACCCCTGTCGGCCCGATCATGATTATATTATTCGGCATTATTTCACGTCGTAGTTCAATTGGAGCGTGTTGCCTGCGCCATCGATTACGCAGTGCAATAGCAACAGATTTTTTTGCACTAGCCTGACCGACAATAAACTTATCCAAGTGATTGACTATTTCCTGAGGTGTCAAATAGGAGTTATTCATTTTATCGTTTCCACTGTAATATGATCATTTGTATAGACACAGATACCTGATGCTACTTGCATAGCAGTACTCACTATTTTTTCAGCAGACATCTTTGGGTTAGTCGCAAGGATTGCACGGGCAGCAGCCAATGCAAAAGATCCACCGGAACCGATTGCAACTATACCATCATCAGGTTCAATAACATCTCCATTACCTGAGAGGAGGAATATCTGGTTGACATCGCAAACAGCAATTACCGCTTCCAGCTTCTGCATCATTTTATCCGTTCGCCATTCTTTAGCCAACTCAACCGAAGCTTTGGCCAGATTTCCAGGATATTCCTCAATCTTTCTTTCAAGGAGTTCAAATAATGCCAAAGCATCAGCGGCAGTTCCTGCAAATCCGGAAAGTATTGCCCCATCAGACATCGTACGAATCTTGGTTGATTTTGATTTTAAGATTGTTTCATCGAAAGTCACCTGACCATCACCCGCCATCGCGGCTTGCCCATTATGAATCAATCCGATTATTGTTGTCGAACGCGTTTTCATAAACCTCTTTCTACTTATCTGTTCCAGCTCTTGGATGAGCTTTCTGATATACTTTTTTTAATGTCTCAGCAGTAACGTGGGTATACTTTTGAGTTGTTGAAAGGGAACTATGTCCGAGAATTTCTTTAATCAACATAAGATCAGCTCCGTTCTCAAGCAAGTGAGTTGCAAATGAATGCCTCAAGCCATGCGGAGTCAAGTTGATTCCCCTGCTTGACGCAAACTTCTTTACAGATCGATCAATCGATCGAACCGATAGTCCTCTCCCACTGCGATTCAATAGAAGAGCATCTGTCTCGATTTGTTTCTGTTCTACGTATTGCCAACGCAACTCCAGATATCTTCTAAAGTCTGCAGTTGCCTGCTCTCCAAGAGGAACAACTCGAACCTTGTTCCCTTTACCATGTACCGTGATCATCCCCTTCTTCAAATCGATATGTGACAACCTTAAACGTCCAAGCTCTTCTCGGCGTATCCCTGTGGCGTACAAAAGCGAAACCATTAAGTAATCACGTGCTATTCTGTATTTCTCAGTTCTCTTAATCTCAACAGCAGGTTGCTCATCCAAAAGAGACATAGCATCTTTCTGTGTAACAAAGCCTGGCAAAGAGGCACGATACTTCATCTTAGGTAAGAGAAAAACAGACTCACTATGCTTCCCCTTTGCTGTCATATATTTCTGAAATCCTGATAATGCTGAGAGGAAACGTGCCAGAGATCGGTTCGAAATCGATTTCTCAATACGTTTCTGCAAATACAATCGCAAAAAGAGCGGATCATTTTTTTTCGCATGAGGCATAGCAACGTGTTGGGCATGGAGAAACTGTACCCAAGGCTCCAAGTCACGACGATATGAATCAGCAGTACGTTTTGAAAAGGTACCCTGTTCAACCATCTCATTGAGATAATGATTTAACAATTTGCTCAGCATAGTATTGATACAATAGAGGATTTGATAGGCGAGGTCAAACAGTTTACCGGCTACAGGCGAACCTGTAACCGGTAGTATTATATTCGATTCTATGATCTCATGGGAGCTATGTGGTAGTGGCGGGCTCAGACGGTTCCGGTGTCACAGTATGTTTGCATTCAGGACAACGGTAGAACTCGCCCTTAGCTTTTGTTTCTTTGTGTACCATAAATGGATGTTTACATGCTGGACACGGTTTGTCAACCGGCCTATCCCAACTCGCAAAATCACATTTCGGATACTTAGAGCATCCATAAAAAAGCTTTCTTCCACGTGTTTGCTTCTCGACTACTTCACCTTCACAACCATCCTTCGGACATTTGATACCTAAGGTAATTGCCATTGTATTCTTGCACTCAGGATATGCAGAACAAGCCATAAAACGGCCGAATCGACCTGTTTTAATAACCATTGGAGAGTTGCATTTCTCACAAACAGCATCTGTTTTGTTCTGCTCCTCCTCTTCTGGTAGCGGGCGAGTAGACTTACATTCGGGATAAGCAGAACAGGCGAGAAAACGACCATTACGCCCCCATTTAATAACCATATCAGACTGACATTTTTCACATTTTATGTCAGTCTTCTCGGTCATATCAGCTTTGATCTTTTTCTCTTTTTTCTTCAAAGCATCAATAGTCTTGATAAATGGCTGGTAGAACTCATTGATAACTTTTACCCAATCATCCTTACCGTCTTCAACAAGATCAAGCTCTTCTTCCATATTTGCCGTAAACTTCACATTGAAAATATTTGGCAAATGCTCGACAAGTATCTTATTGACTGCTTTCCCAAGATCGGTTGGGCTAAGTTTCTTTTGGTCTAAGTCAACATACTTACGAGCCTTAAGAGTTGTAATAATCGACGCATAGGTTGAAGGTCGGCCTATTCCATCAGCCTCAAGTCGACGAACAAGCATAGCCTCAGAAAAACGAGGCGGTGGCTTGGTGAAGGATTGATTTGGCACGAGCTTATTCAGTTTCAACGGATCATTTTCATTGAGCCTTGGGAGCGGTTCGACATTATTGTCACCATTACCCGTATCTTCAGGCTCTTTTTCTTCATGGTAGATTCTAAGAAAACCGTCAAAAATGATTCGCTGAGCAGAAGCACGAAAACCAAAACGTCCCGCTTCTATATCAACAGTCTCAACAGAGAATTTCGCAGGCTTCATCTGACATGAGATAAAGCGATTCCAAATAAGCGTATATAATTTGAACTGTCGAGGTTTCAAGAACTTCTTGACCTTCTCAGGTGGATACGTCAAATATGTCGGACGAATAGCCTCATGAGCATCCTGAGCCGCTTTCTTACGTGAGTAGACCTGAGACTTTGCGGGCAAATAGTCTTTGCCAAATTCTTGTAAAATATACTCACGAGCCGAGTCAAGAGCCTCATTTGCAATACGGGTTGAATCGGTTCTCATATATGTTATAAGACCGACTGGGCCTTCTTTGCCCATTTCAATACCTTCATAGAGATCTTGAGCAAGTCTCATTGTCACTTTGGGTGAAAACCCGAAAGCCTTAGCACCTTCCTGCTGAAGTGTCGACGTAATAAATGGTGCGTAGGGACGGCGGATTTTCTCAGACTTCTTAACAGACGCAACTTTCCAGTCTGCCTTCTTCAATTCTGTACTGTATTCTTTTATCTCTTCTTCTGAAGATATACAAATCTTCTTGGCTTTAACCTCTGAGGGTTTGACAACAGTATTGGCATCAATACGAACCAAACGTGCCATGAATTTTTCTTTGTCAGTTGTCGTGAGTTCGGCGTTTAATTGCCAGTATTCCTGAGAAGTGAAATTTGCAATCTCTTCTTCTCGCTCACAAATAATACGTAGTGCAACAGACTGAACACGTCCTGCAGAAAGGTTATAGGCTAGAGTCTTCCATAAGAAAGGGGAAACGGTATATCCAACCAAACGATCAAGAACTCGACGAGCTTGCTGAGCATTGACAAGATTCATATCGAGCTCACGCGGGGAGTTTATTGCATCAACAACTGCTGTTTTAGTAATTTCATTAAATGTGACACGGTGGACTTTGCCCTTTATCCCCTTGAGGCTGTTGGCAACATGCCATGCGATAGCCTCTCCCTCACGATCAGGATCAGGAGCAAGGTAAATATGGTCTGCTTTTTTTGCCGCTTTCTT
>JAJRUL010000178.1 GCA_024277795.1 Candidatus Zixiibacteriota bacterium | reverse complement strand
TTGTTGGCAATCCTTGATGATAAGAAGATACCATATATTACCGTTCTGACAAACCCGACAACAGCAGGAGTAATGGCTTCGTATGCTTCTCTTGGGGATGTTATTATTGCAGAGCCGAAAGCCCTGCTCGGATTTGCCGGCCCGAGAGTGATTCAGCAGACAATCGGACAAGACCTTCCAGAGGGCTTCCAGTCATCTGAGTTCTTTCTGGAGAAAGGTTTTCTTGACAAAATAGTACATCGTCAGGATTTACGCGATACTGTCATCGCCTTATTGAACTATATGTGGAGTAAGTAATGCCGAAACATTCTTATGTTTCTGCGGAACGGTTTATTCTATCTCGTGAGTTCTTCGGGATGAAATTGGGGCTTGATAATATTACTTCCTTCTTGCAAGAAATTGGCAACCCTCAATATAATTTTCTGACAATTCATATTGCGGGTACAAACGGAAAAGGGTCAACTGCCGCAACTCTTGCATCAATTCTACGTGCTCATGGGTATCGTATTGGTCTGTTCACATCCCCGCACCTCGTATCGATGCGAGAACGAATTAGAGTGAATGGTTCAATCATAACAGAGTCGGGGGTAACTAATTTTATTGATACTTATCGTTCTGTTTTGAGTCGGAGGAAACTCTCATTCTTCGAACTTATGACAGCACTATGCCTTCATTATTTTTCTAAACGCCAAGTTGATATTGCTGTTATTGAGACAGGACTTGGGGGGAGGCTCGATGCTACGAATGTGCTCGCCCCTGTTCTCACTATGACAACTGATATTGGTAAAGATCATGTGGAGATTCTCGGTAATACGATTAGAAAGATTGCTTTTGAGAAAGCGGGCATAATCAAACCGTCAACACCTCATATCATCGGGAGACTGCCAAGAGAAGCAGAGCACATTATCCGTGCTCGTTGTCAATCTGTACGATCTCCACTATATAAGCTCTCTCCCCGTCATTTTACAACAGTTCCAAGGCATAACACCTTCAGTTATAAATCCAACGGTTTTGTCCTAGACAACCTAAAGCCATCACTCTTCGGGCGACATCAATTGTCGAATTCGGCACTCGCTCTGAAAGCGGTTGAAGTTCTTGAGAAGAGAGGGATCCAAATCGATGCTCAATGTATCAGAGGTGGTTTGAAGAGCATTAATTGGCCGGGGAGATTTCAAATTGTGGCAAAGAGAGGTAAGCCTGTTCACATTTTTGATGTTTGTCATAATGTTGGTGGAGTAGAGGCTTTTGTTCAGTCATTTCAGGATAAATTTCCGGGCAAGAAGACGAGAATTATTACAGGTTTTGTAAAGAGAAAGGAACATCAGAAGATGATTCGTATCCTTTCGACCATTGCACAAGAATTTCTGATCGTTCCGTTGTCTACCCGTCGTTCGACCGACCTTGATGAGCTTTGTGCTGGTTTGAGTTTTAATCATGTGACGTACAGGCGCTTTAGCTCCTTGCGTTCTGCTTACAGAACGTTGTCAAAAGAATCTGTGCGTGATGATGTTATATCGATAATTGGCTCTCACTTTTTAGTCGGTGAGTTTATCGGCAAGATTGGAATAGTATGACCAAAGCTAAGAAAACCTCAAAGTCGACAAAAAAGAGAAGTAGCTCATCGGTAGATAAGAAAAAACCGCTTTCAGATAGTTTACGTTCTGAATCACCATCGACTCCAGATCCAACCGAGTTACGTTTGATTGAATTGACTCAGGCCAATCGACAGTTGAAGCGCAAAATATTTGACCTCTATACGGTATTTGAAATAAGTCGTAATTTTAGTTCGGTTCTCGATTACCAGACTCTTTTGGATTCATTCCTCTTAACTTCATTAGCTCAAGTTTCGGCGAGTCGTGCGGCAATCTATCTCAAGGATGATGAGAACAGGAACAACCTTTGCCTTGCCCGTTTCAAAGGGTTTCCTCGTCCGATAGATCCTGAGCTATACTTTACGACAAAATCAAAGATGGCTGTGTATTTGAGTAAACTCAATCGCCCAGTTTTGACACAGGAATTGATTGATGAAATCGCCAATAAGCAAGAGAAGGAGCTCCTTCAAACATTTAATCCTGGACTTGTAATACCGTTGATCTATCAGACACGATTGGCGGGACTTCTTCTGATTGTAGACAAAATATCAGGTTCAGATTTCAGATTGGATGATATAGAGTTTCTTTCTATTCTTGGTAACCAGATTGCTGTAGCATTTGAAAATGCACGCCTTTATGAAGCTGAGAAAAGTGCAACCCAGCAACTGCGTGCAGTTCAACAACAGTTGATCCACTCAGAGCGTCTGGCTGCCTTGGGGGAAATGTCTGCGAAAGTTGCACATGAAATAAACAACCCGCTTGGAATAATCAAAAACTATCTCTTACTCATTCGCCGTGCGGTTGGCAAGAATATTGAAGCAGGCAACTATGTTGATATAGTTGGACAGGAAATAGATCGTATAGCACGGATTGTCAGTGAACTTCTTGATTTTCACCGTCCGACCAAAGCACCTCGGCAACCGACAAACATTGTTACAGTGGTTGAGGATGTCTTGAATCTGATGAGTCGGCAGTTCAAAAAACAAAAAATAGAGGTAATTCGGAACTTTGAAGAGAACAATGCTCTGGTGATGAGTTCACCTGAAAATATCAAGCAGGTTTTTCTGAATATCATTATTAATGCCTGTGATGCTATGGAAATGGGAGGGCGTTTAGAGATAAAAACATTTCGTGACAATAGTGATCTGGTTATTACGACTTGTGATACAGGTCCCGGAATTGCGACAGAAGTTATCCCTCATATTTTTGAGCCCTTTTTTACTACCAAAGAGGCTGGTAAAGGGACTGGACTCGGTTTATCTGTCTGTTATGGAATAATAAAACGGCATGACGGGTCGATAACGTATAGAAATATAGAAGCGGGCGGATGTTTTGAGGTCCGCCTTCCCATAATTGAAGAAAATGAAGATGAGTGATAAACCTGCACGTATTATAATTGTCGATGATGAGCAACGTATGTGCGAATCTCTGTTCGCACTATTGACAGGTGATGGGTATCATGTCGAAACGTTCCAAAGTTCGCATAAGGCAGTAGAAGCTATCCGTCATGGGAAAATTGATCTGGTTATCACTGATATAAAAATGCCAGATATGGACGGATTGGGGATACTGCAGGCTGTTAAAGAAGTCGATGATGGTATACCTGTTATTTTGATGACGGGATATGCTTCACTTGAATCGGCAGTTGAGGCTGTTTCGCGGGGAGCGTATGATTATTTGCTGAAGCCAGTCGAATTTGCACATCTTGAGATGGCAGTCAATCGAGCACTGGAGAAGAGAAAATCAGATCTTTCACGGCTTCAGTTATTGGAAGAATTGAAACTCTCAAATATGATACTTCGAAGGCGGGTGGGAGAGTTAAATGCTCTTTACGAAGCAGGGAAATCGATCGGTTCAACTGTTAATCTTCGTGAGTTGCTCAGGCAAATTATTGTGTTAGCAGCCACTGTGACTGATGCACAGGTAGGTTCGATTATGTTGCTTGATGAAGCGAGAGAGTTTCTTACAATTGAGGCGGCAATCGGTTTGAGCGAGGAGATCATTGCAACTACACGACTCCCGATTGGAGAGTCTATAGCAGGGCATGTGGCAAAAGAGGGAACGCCGATTATCGTTGAAGATGTTGAACACAACGATCAATTCAAGAGGATGAATAAGGAGAGATATGGTTCTGCTTCATTGCTTTGCTGTCCTTTGGTTATCAAGAACAAGGTAATGGGGGTTATCAATCTGGCTAATAAAGTTGAACAGCAGATTTTTTCTGAAAATGATTTGCGCTTGTTGAATACCTTTGCGTCGCAAGCGGCTGTTGCAGTCGATGATGCCAATCAGTTTGAGAAGAACAGGCGACGTCTCATTGAATATGAAATTTTGCATGATGTTAGTATGGAACTA
>JAJRUL010000177.1 GCA_024277795.1 Candidatus Zixiibacteriota bacterium | reverse complement strand
TCTCTTTGGTTACGATCACTCACATGAAGTGTACGATGGCCCGATGAAGGAAAGGGAGGATTATTTCCTCGCTAAAGTATCGGGGGTGGTTGGATGATATTGATTGGATTTGATTTTCTTGTAATAGCAATTGGTTTTCTGACGAGTTATCTGGTCTCATTGTATTCCCTCGCGGTTTATATTGATCCAGATGAGATCGAGTCTCTGTTCCCCAATAGTTCGGTGCGACGATTACGCTTTCTTAAAAAGCTCGCATCAGATCCAAGAGCATTTGTGCAGATAGCGTCAGTTTATAAGTCTTTTGCACTTATCGGAATTACCCTTGCCTCAGGGCATGGGCTGTTGCTTATTTCTACGTCTTTTGAACTTCCATTGTCTTTTCTTATGGCTTTCGGTGCAATCGTTGTCTGGCTGTCCTATATTATTTTTGCCGAGTATCTTCCGCGTAGGTCTTCAATGACTGCGATTGATTTGAAGATGGAAAGCCATATTTGGTTGATGGAAGTTATCTATCTGCTCTTTTTCCCGGTAGTAAGAAGTTATAGATCGCTTCTCTTGCGAATAAATCAAGAGAAGCACGTTACAGAAGAGGAAAAAGAGGAGATTGTTGAGCGTGCAATTGAAACGTTGGCCGAACAAGCGGGGATTGGTGAGGCTATTGTCGAAGAAGATGAAAAAGAGATGATCGGTCAGATTTTTCAGCTTGACCAAACAGTAGTCAAAGAAATTATGATCCCTCGCATTGATATAACCGCGATTGAGAAATCAATTAACTTTCGGGATTTGCGAGAGATTGTCAGGAAGGATGGTCACTCACGGTACCCTGTCTACGAAGGTACAGTTGATAAGATTGTCGGCCTAATATATGTAAAGGATGTCTTTAACAATCTCCCCGATCCTGGTGAGGAATTTATAGTTGCAAAGTATTTGCGAGAGCCATATTTCGTTCCCGAATCAAAAGTGATCGGGGAATTACTGACAGAATTCAAGTCTCGACACCTCCATATTGCAATAGTTTTAGATGAGTATGGCGGTGTTGCTGGTCTTGTGACGCTTGAGGATATTATTGAAGAGATCTTCGGTGAGATTCAGGATGAGCATGATTGGGAGTCAGCAGAAATAACAGAACTGCCAGATGGTCGTTTTCTGGTGAATGCGAGTGTGCTTGTTGAAGAACTCCAGGATCATATCGGGAGCAATTATCCGCAGGGGGATTATGATACGGTTGGCGGTCTAATATATGACTTAGTTGGATCTGTCCCGAAAGAGGGACAGGTTATAAAGTGGAACGAGCTGGAATTTGAAATCGACCGAATCGAAGGACAGCGCATTCATTTTGTGAAAATTCGTAAACGTACTTGAATTTGGCACGAACTGATATGGTTTTCATCAGGTCGTATCCCTTTGCCCTATATCATGAATACATATACACGATCAATTCGATAAGAAGTACAGTAAGGATACCACAGAAAAACCCAACCCTGAATTTGTCCAGCTCTTTGAGCCGAGGGAATTTCGGTTTGGGTGGAGGGAGTAATTCTTGACAGTGCTTACACTTCATAGCCCCTTTAACTACGCTCTCGCGACAGAAGGGGCATTTATCATATTTACTTGAAATAGCCATCGTTCGTATTAATGGTCTGCTTCAGTCATAACGGCAATATAAAAATCACACCATCAGACCACTTTAACCTGTGTATTCGACCTCGGCAAACCAATCGACTTCAATATCTTCAAATAACCGGTCTCGTTGACAGCAGTCAGCAAGGTATTGTTGGTCTCCAGCCGAGATATGCTTTCCGTCCATTTTTGTAACGGCCATAGATGAGAGTTTCTTAAAGTCGTGGTAGTGTTCTGTCAGGCGTAACTCGGCATAGTCTTTGGCTGCCCATGTTGAGATAAGAAACTGCCAGTCTGATGCTGACATCAGCATTAATTCGCGTGCTAATTGCTTGAAAATAGTGTCAAGTTCAGAATCAATTTTGTCCGTATTCTCTCGTCGCCATTTTGCTAAGCGGGCCATCTCGGCCTCACATTCATAGATATGTTTCCAGGTCCACTCAGTATGTTTGTTCAACCAGATGTAGTGATGGTTCCCCTGTCCCCAACTTCCTTCTGGAAGCGCTATGATATTGCGTGGTTTAGTATCATCGAGGTGGTCGCTCAGGAATGTTAGCTCGACGTCTTTATTAAGCGTTATCTCCTTAAGTACTGCCTTGAGAAATTCCGGTCCTTCAAACCACCAATGACCGAAGAGTTCAGCATCATATGGGGCAACCAGTATCCCTTCTTTGTCAGATTTTTTCTTGTAGGTTGATAGAATCTCTTCAACTGTAGTCGCAAAATGAGAGCTGTTCTCAGGGATACGTGACATCGCTGTTTCATGATGGTAGACGACTTTATCGGCAAGATCAGCTTTTGAGGATGTTACCGCCCAGTACCTGTGTCCACCCGGGAAACGTTTCTTGTGAAAATCAAGGTAGTTACCATCACCTGGGTAGCCATGTTCACCCGACCAAACCAGAATGCCAGTTTCGGGGTCACGGGCAAAGACAGCCGTTGGTTTCTTCCCCTCAGGGGCTGAATGCACGAGGTATGGCTCTCTTGGAGTTCGTTCAATTTTTTCATCTGACGGCTGATATTGAGATTCAAACTGCCCCCACAAGAGCTTGAGAGCTTCGAACCGCTCAATATAAACACCAGTAGATTTACCGCCTTTTAATAGTGCTGAGTCAACGATAAAGAAATCGAGGCCGTTTTCAGATAGGAACTCATCGGATCCTTTTCGCATATAGGCATCATCAGAGCCATTTATCGGGACAGGTGGTTTCCATTCATACCGAGGTCTATAAGCACATTCAGGGAGCCAAATACCGCGCGGGGCTTTGCCAAAATGGCGAGTATGGCATTTGACTGCCATCTTTACTTGGGTCTGTATTGACTCATCTCGTGACAGGAGAGGGAAATAGCCGTGAGTGGCACCGCAGGTTATTATTTCTAATACACCAGTATCTTGCAGTTTTTTGAACTCATTCAAAATATCCTGGCCGACATTATTAAAGTGCTCGTGTGTTCGGTTGTAAAAATCGACCCAGAAGTGGGCGTTTTTTAGCATGATCGGTTGGTCTAAACGTGAAAACTCAACAATATCGAGTTCTGCGGCTTCGATTTTCTGTTTGAGATAGTCGACAAATTCGACTTTGAAGTCCTTATCAGCAAGCTGTTCACACAAGACAGGAGAGAGGCCGATAGTTAATTTTGGCTTAATCCCTTCATCGATCAGTTCATTGAGAATGCGGATGATGGGCAGGTATGTTTCGGCGGCGGCTTCACTCAACCAATCTGTTCCATGTGGCCACTTTCCGTGTGATAGTACGTACGGCAGGTGGCTATGCAGGACAAACGCAAATCTACCTTGGCTCATTTGTTCTCCGGCTCGCGTTGCTCCGATGATTCAAACCCGATCCCCTTACCTGTATGGTCAGGGTGTCCATAGAGTTTTATTTCACCAAATTGTTTTTCAAATTTCTGGATATTATCAGTCAATGCCTGTTGCATCATTTTGGCATGCATCGGTGTCATAATAATGCGAGAAAGCACTTTTGCCTTTGGCATTCTTGGCATTACGCGGGCAAAATCAATGATTATCTCAGTAGGTGAGTGCATGATCATAGCGAGGTTCGCGTAGATGCCTTCGGCTTGATCTTCATCCAATTGGATATTTATTTGTTGCTGGGGAGGTCCCTGCTGCATATTCGTTTCTCCTTTTCAATAGTACAACACTTGATCTGTTGTGGTATTGTAATATATTCAATGGCTAAGTCAATTGATTATGCCTGATTTGGTAAAGAGGATCAGGAGAAATGAGTGAATGAGTGCTACCAGAACGAGTACCTGAAATAACCAGTCGCATCGGCAAGGCAAAGATACTCATACTCGGCGATATTATGCTTGATGAGTATCTGTTAGGTTCAGTTGATCGTATTTCACCTGAAGCACCGGTCCCTGTGGTTGAGATCAGTTCATCAAAAACACTTCTAGGCGGGTCGGCAAATGTGGCTGCAAATGTGCAATCATTGGGTGATCAGCCTATGTTACTTGGCATTGCGGGGGAAGATGAAGCGTCAGTAAAGCTTTCCCAGTTGTTGAAGAAGCGAGGGATCTCAAGTGATTTTGTCATTCAGGATAGTGATCGGCAGACAACGGTAAAGACTCGTATTATCGCACATAGTCAGCAAGTGGTGCGAGCCGATCGGGAAGATAGACGGGAATTATCGCCAGAGCTTGAACGGCGGGTGTTCAAGCGCTTCATGTCGGTCGTAGATGATATCAACGCCGTGGTCATATCAGATTATGGTAAAGGTGTGATAACAGCGTCATTACTGGAAAAAGTTATCGGTAATTGTCAGCAGAGAAATATATTTGTCGCAGTCGATCCGAAAGAGACACACTTTAATAATTATCGTGAAGTTTCGCTTATTACCCCTAATCATCATGAGGCAGGCTTTGCTTACGGTCGCAGGATACACAATGAGACTGACCTGCTCGAAGTTGGCAATGGACTTTTACAACGTCTCAATGCACAATCAATCTTAATAACTCGTGGACCAGATGGGATGTCGCTTTTTCAGCGTGACCAACAACCAACACACATTCCCACATTTGCCCAGAAAGTATTTGATGTGACAGGTGCGGGTGATACTGTGATAGCGGTTTTCGTATCGGCTGTTTGTGCGGGGGCGGATCTTGCTGAAGCGGCTATTGTAGCCAATGCGGGTGCAGGGGTGACGGTAGCTGAAGTTGGAACTGCTACTGTAAAGACAGCCCAATTGGAGCTTGCGCTAAAGCAAAATATCGAAAATGGCAATTTGGACAGTGTCAACACGGGGCGAGTATAGCCCATATAATAGGTAGTCGGAATTCCGATATATGGCAAGATCAGCTACAATCATACCTCGTAAAAGTATTGAGCAAACCGCCAAGAGATGGCATCGGTCGGGTAAGAAGGTAGTGTTTACCAACGGTGTATTTGATATCATACACCGTGGGCATGTTGAATACCTCCAAGAGGCAAGGCGGAAAGGGGATATGCTGGTCGTCGGGTTGAATAGTGATGCGTCAGTAAGAAGACTCAAGGGAGCAGAAAGACCATTACAGAAACAACAGGATCGTGCCATTATACTCCTAGCCCTTGAAGCAGTTGATTATGTCGTGTTTTTTTCGGAGGATACACCTCTGAAGCTTATAGGACAAATTAGACCTGATGTGTTGGTTAAAGGTGCTGACTACTCTCTTGCCTCAATTGTGGGGGCAGAATTAGTTCGATCGTACGGTGGGAAGGTTCATCGTATTCGTTTAAGGAAAGGAAGATCGAGCACACGCCTTATTCGGCTTTTAGAAAAGGTTTAGAAAACCAGGCGATCCTTGCAAAACGTATCTTAATTGTGTTAGTTGAAGAATATGTTTGAATCCCTTGCTTCAGAAAAGGTGCTTGATGTTCGTCGCTTGAGAGAGAACGGCTACTGGCCTGCTCAAGCAGCAACATTTCTCAAGGAAAAGCGTTATTCGCGCACGGTTGAAATCTGTCGTGAACGACTTGAAGAGGATTCAGGCAATGTAGCTGGGCGTTTGATATATGCGAAGGCTTTGTTTTATGCGGGGCAGGTTGATTCGGCCTCTGAGCAGTTTTATCATGTATTGACAATAGATCCTAATAATATTGTCGCACTAAAATATCTTGCAGACCTGAAGTTCGGTCAGAAGGATGAGATGGTTGCAATGGGTATGTATCAACGTATTCTTGAAATTGACCCATATTGCAAAGGCGTTTGCTCTCAGCTAGACAAGAAAACTGTTGAGAAAGTAAAGACGATAACACTTGATCGCCGTCCCGAAACTGCCAGTACTGGGGATACCAAACACTTGAGGAAGATTCCATTTGTTACGGAAACAATCGGTGATTTGTATTTGGCACAAGGACATCATCGATTAGCCGCCCAAGTATTTCGGCAACTCGGTAATGAGAATATGAATCCGCGTATACAGGAAAAACTGAAGCGCGCAGAACAACGAATTGCAACAAAGGAACAGTAGAATGTCTGTAGAACGTATCAGTAATCTCAAGAAGAAGATAGTTTCAGATAACATTGATGGCATGGTCATTACACACATGGACTATGTCCGTTACTTCACCGGTTTTACGGGGTCATCAGGCTTACTTGTGGTAATGGCAAAACAGGCATTCTTTCTTACAGATTTTCGTTATGTTGATCAAGCACGAAAAGAAGTTCGTGGAGCAAAAGTGATCATTGCGAATGGTGATCCTCTTGTTGCACTCAAAGATCAAACCAGATTAGTGCGTAAGAATATGAAAATCGGTATCGATGAAGAGCATTTTACTTTAGCACAGAATAAACGACTGCAAACGTCCTGGCCAGATGTTCTCATTGTTCATGCTTCATCTCTTCTTGCAGATTTAGGTTGGGTTAAAGACAAAAATGAAATTGAGAATATTACTCAAGCAGTGAATCTGTCTGATACAGCTTTTGAACGTATTCTTCCTCTCATTGTACCAGGTGTACGTGAGCGTGAAGTTGCCGCTGAACTTGAGTATCAGATGCTGATGTTAGGTTCAGAGAAGCCTGCTTTTGAGACTATCGTCGCATCGGGGTATCGTTCTGCAATGCCACATGGTATTGCCTCAAAAAAGAAAATACGAAACGGGGAGTTTGTTACATTTGATTTTGGAGCAACGGTCAATGGATATGTCTCTGACATGACACGGACTGTAGTTGTAGGAAAAGCAAACGCACGACAAAAGAAAATCTATTCTTTGGTTTTGAAAGCTCAAAAGGCAGGAATAAGAAAAATAAAGGCAGGAGTAGCGGGTAAGTCTGTTGATAATGCCTGTCGCTCCATCATAACAAAAGCTGGATATGGTAAGAACTTTGGGCATGGAACAGGTCATGGGATCGGTTATTATGTGCATGTTGGGCCAAGAGTGTCTCATCAGTCAGATGATATTCTTAAGCTGAATCATGTAATCACAGTCGAACCGGGAATTTATATCTCAGGTTGGGGTGGTGTAAGGATAGAAGATGATGTCGTTGTTACTCGTACAGGTGGACGGGTACTTAATCAGACACCAAAAAAATTGTTGGAACTATAGGTGGAAAATCATATACTCGCAGGCAGAATCGACATGAGTGAACTGATTTGGAATGAGAACACAATATGTTATGTTCCCTCTTATCGGACTCGCCTAATGAAGGGTAACTGAATGAACGAAAAATACATACAGAAGTTGATCCAGCTTGTAGAGGACTCTGATATTGAATCGTTGGAGGTCTCAAGCTGGGGAAGTAAGATTCGGATCGATCGAAATAGATCCGGTAAAGGGGCTGGTTCATTGGCGGAACCTAATGTTATTCATCATGTTGCACCGCCTCCTCCACCTGGGCCACCACCTCCGCCTCCTGCAGGGGCTCAATCTGCAGAAACTTATCCTGCAAAAGCAGATTCGACTGAAGATGATAGCAGGTTTGTGCCGATAAAATCACCAATGGTTGGAACGTTCTACGCCGCCCCGGCTCCTGACGCTGATCAGTATGTCTCTCTTAACCAGAAGATTTCTGCGGGTCAGGTTGTTTGTATTGTCGAGGCCATGAAGCTAATGAATGAGATTGAATCAGAAGTTAGCGGACGCGTAGCCAAGATATTGGTGCAGAATGCCGAGCCGGTTGAATTTGGGACGACTTTGTTTCTCATTGAACCGGACTGAGATTCTCTGCCAGAAAGGAAATAGATGAATCTCAAGCAGATGTTGGTTGAGATGCTTAATAGAAAAGCATCTGATTTACATATTCGTGTGGGGGTACGTCCACATCTTCGTGTCAATGGCAAGTTAGAACAGATCGTCACTGATCCGATGACTATCGATCAATTAGATCAAATTGTAAATCAAATCCTCAATGAGAGACAGCGAGAGCGGTTCTTTAAGAAAAATGAGATGGACCTTGCGCTTTCAGTTGCCAAATTAGGACGGTTTCGTATCAATTTGTACCGCCAAAGAGGTACAGTTGGTATAGCAATACGTGCTGTCAATGTAACTGTTCCCTCATTTGAGGAGCTAAATCTACCAGAGATAGTAAACAAGCTTGCCAATGTAAGGCGTGGTTTGATTGTTATCACTGGGACAACGGGATCGGGTAAGTCAACGACT
>JAJRUL010000176.1 GCA_024277795.1 Candidatus Zixiibacteriota bacterium | reverse complement strand
CTCCGGACGAAGTCCAAAGCTCGTCCGGTTGGGTAATCCCTTTTATATCAAGGACCTAAGCCGACCGGCCGTTTTCACAAGTTTGGAAACACGGCCTGTGGTGCGAAAAAGCACCCGAATTTTCGAACCAAAAGTCCGTCGCAGGATTTGGGAAGTGGGATTAATGTGGATTTCCATTAGCACCTTGCAGCACTTCTGGATGTCATCGGTCATGATAAGCGGGATGAAGTCGTTGCCGATGAGGTGACGCAGTTGTTGAAAACCGAAGGACTTCGAGAGTCTGATGCGGAATTCATGATTGCAATCGGGAAGATGGATGGAGCCGAAGCCTACCTTCTTAAACGGGCTGACCAACTCGATGGCAACCATTACGGCAACCTGCTTTCTCTGGCTGAGGCAATGGAATCGGAAAACCGCTTTCTGGTTACCAGCCTGATCTTCCGCAGCCTGCTTATCTCCATTCTGGATCGGGGATACACCAAAGCTTATCCCAATGGTATCCGGTATCTGAAAAAGCTGGACAAACTGTCTGTGGTCATAACCGACTGGAAAGATTTTAACAGCCACGAAGCATTCAAAGAGCAGATCCTTGAAGCACATGGTCGTAAACGAAGCTTCTGGTCAAAATATGAGGTGAAAAAATGAACGAACGATTTTATCTGCTGAAAATACAACTGCTTGATATCGAACCTACCATCTGGCGGCGTTTTGTGGTGCCCGCCAGCATCACACTGGACCGGCTCCACGATGTCATTCAAATTGTCATGGGCTGGTCTGAGGCAGATACCGTCTTGGAGATCTGATTAAAGGGAAACATCGACAGTATCAGTCTTGACCGTTTTGGTAGTTTTACCGTTTCTGGAATTACCACTGTTTTTACCAAGAGGGGATTTGAGCGGATAGCCCAAGTGATGGGTCATCTCGCCTTCTAAAGCGTGTCCGTAGACTCGCTTGGTAAGGGCTGCCAGAAGCCCTCCCTCGCCAACTATCTCTTCGGGGCTCTTGTCTTCAATCAACTCATCAATGAGCTTGTCGGCTTCGTCAAGTTTGTCGACCATGAGTATTCTCCTTCTAATTCAATATACATCATGATCGCTTACACAAAAATAATTACACACCCTACACTTTGCATCTTACGTGTTACTTTTTGTGTTTCTCTGATTCAATTCAGGTTCTTCAATCCCATATTTTTTCATACGATAGATGAGGACGTGTCTTGGCATATTCAGATATTTTGCCGCTTTAGTACGATTCCATCCGCATCGTTCCAACGCATCTCGTACAAGTGATGCTTCAGCTTCATGGAAAGAAAGATGTGGCTGTGATGTTTCTTGAGATCGTAACTCACGCCTTGGGTCAAATGTCCCGAAGTCTTCCGGGAGGTCTTTTGGTGTCAGAGTATTTCCCTGTCGTAAGACAATCATTCGTTCTACGAGATTCTCTAGTTCACGAACATTACCTGGCCATGAATACCTCATAAGTTCATCCATTAGCATCACGGATACAGTAATCGCATTGTCAGGTGCAAATTTCTTTATGAATTCCTGTACCAGTACAGGTATGTCTTCTTTTCTCTCGAGTAAACTTGGGATGCGAATCGGAATAACATTTAAGCGGTAGTACAGGTCTTCTCTGAAACCACCTTCTGTAACTCGTTCCTGCAGATTTATATTTGTAGCAGCGATTACTCGTACATCAACTTCAACAGGACGTTCGGAACCGACTGGTTCGATTACTCTTTCCTGAAGTGCACGAAGGAGTTTTGCTTGTAGATCTCCTGCCATCTCACCGACCTCATCGAGGAAGAGTGTTCCCCCATCGGCCAATTCGAATTTTCCTTTTTTATCTTTTACGGCCCCTGTGAATGCACCCTTTTTGTGACCGAAGAGTTCGGTTTCCAAGAGGTCCTTTGGAATAGCGGCGCAGTTGATAGCAATAAAATCTCTGTCCGATCGTTCACTCTTATAATGTAGCATCTTGGCTATAAGCTCTTTTCCTGTTCCTGATTTACCAGTGATAAGAACAGTTGCATCAGTTCCTGCGATCTTGTCAACTATTGACATCATTTGCTTGAATGCTGGTGACATGCCGATCAATTTAGGGGATTTTGTATTTTGCTGAAGTTTCTTCCGTAGTTTTCTATTTTCATTTTCCAGTTTTCCGAACTCTAGTGCTTTTTCTATTATAACCAGAAGCTCTTCATCTTCAAACGGCTTCGTTATATAATCAAATGCTCCCAGTTTGACTGCAAGTACTGCTTGGCTTACAGTTGCATGTGCAGTAATAAGGATAACTTTGAGCTTAGGCTGTCTTTTTCTTGCTTCTTCCAAGAGTTCCAACCCGTCCATTTTAGGCATTCTTATATCAGAGATGAGTAAATCAAAACTAGTTGATTCTAATTTGACAAGTGCCTCAATACCATCTTCAACTGCGGTAACTTCATATCCATTTTTTTCCAGTTTGAATTGGATCACTCGCCTCAACGAACGGTCATCATCGGCCAGCAGTATTTTCATATTACTTCTCCTGTCGAAAGAAGAGGGATAGTAACAATGGCTTGTGAACCATGCCCAACTCTACTTATTAACTCAATTTCACCATGATGGTTATCTACAATAGATTTGACGATTGCCAATCCTAAACCTGTACCTCCTGTTCGAGTTGTATAGAACGGTTCAAAGGCACGGTGTACCTCTTCTTCATTCATCCCGACTCCATTATCTTCAACTGATAGTTGGCATTTGTACAAGTCGTACTGTTTGAGAGAAACTCGTATGAGACCACTTCCTTTTGTTGCCTTAATGGCATTCAGAAGCAAGTTGAGTGTCATTTGATGTAGTTTTTCTGGATCACCCTTCACATGAATATTGTTGTCAATTGCTGTTTCGATTTGTACACCTTCCTGCTCTGCTTGCGTAGCAATCTGCCGAACACAAGAATTGATTACTTTGGTTAGATCCGTTTTTTTCAATGTTGTTTGTTTCGGTCGTGCCAAACTCAGGAACTCAGAAACAGTTCCATCTATTCGTTTAACTTCGTTTTGAAGTATCTCGCCAAATTCGTTGAGATCAGTTTCAGATGTACCCGAATCAACAAGTATATCAGCCGCACCTTTTATTGATGCGAGAGGATTTTTTATTTCATGTGCCACACCTGCGGCCATTTGTCCGATGAGAGAAAGTTTCTGTGAACGCTCAACCTGTAATTCAGCTTCCTGTTGTTTCTTACGTGCGAGAAACTCTCGGTCGACTAATATCCCGATTAAGGATCCGATAAAATAATAGAAGACTATTTCAACAAGCTCACCTACGGTATCATGAGTCTCTATATTTTGACCAAAAATATACGGTAAGACCAAAATCGAGATTGCAGTAGCTGAATAGATCCCCCCGCGAAAACCGAACCATGATGCCGCTATTACAATCGGAATATAACAGAATCGACCATGAAGTGCATGGAGCCAATGTATATGGCCAAACAATGGATCAAAAATGAAACCATAGTGAATAGCTACAGTAAGTGTTGTTATGAGTGCTAGAAAGCCTATTTTATTCAGGTTTTCCTTTGGGGTCCACATTGGGACAGTCTCTCCATTAATAGTGTGCTGATTTTACTATTGCAATCTTCATGCCACATTCATATCGAATCGATCTTATCCTCTTTAAGTCAAAATTAGTCAATGAGTTATCATGTTTTATGCTTGACATTCACTATCTACCATAGGCATAGTATAGCAGGTTATTGGAGAATAACGAATAATATTCTATATTATTGAGGAATATTATTCTCTACACTAAGAAAAACCCCATTCTGTTCATCTTAACATATTGCTATATAGGCGGTTATACGTTTGGGCACGCTATTTGTTTATTGTTAAGGAAATGAAGTTGGAGAAAAGTATGAAGATTGTTTCTACGAAAATTAGTAAAAACCGGATAAGTAACTTATTACTCATTATTATTACGCTTAGTATTAGTAGTTATGGAGTGATGGTTGGGGCAGTATCGGCAAAGAGTTTGTACTCAGATGTCGCAGACTCTCTCACTAATAGATATGAGAATGAAGAACAATTCTCTATACAGATCGACTCCTCTTCAACATTAGATGACTATCTTAGATATGCGGCTTTGAACAGTCCATCACTTCGTCAGGCTTTCTATAAATGGAAGGCGGCATTAGAAAAAACAGGATATGCAGGTGCTCTGCCAGATCCAATGGTTTCATACGGACGGTTTATCGAAAGTGCTGAAACTCGAGTTGGCCCACAGAACCAAAAATTTGGGATCAAGCAGTCGTTTCCGTGGTTTGGGACGTTAGGTTCCAAGAAAGATATGGCAAGTGAGTTAGCGAATGTCGCATTTCGCAAGTTCCAAGCAGAGAAACTGAGGTTATTCTACTCTGTCAGGTCTACGTATTATGATCTCTATTATCTTGGACGCAATATTGCGCTGACCAGGGACAATTTGGAATTACTCAAGTTTTGGGAATCAGTTGCACTCACTAAATATAGAGTAGCATTAAAGCAACATCCTGATGTGATTAAGGCACAGGTTGAATTAGGAAAGCTGGAAGATATGCTCTTGACCTTACAAGATAAAATCCAGCCGACAGTCGTACGATTGAGATCTGTAACAAATCTACCTGAGACAACATTCATAGCAATTCCGACTACAATAGATGTAACAGAAGAGAACTTGGATGCAGAAGCTATAATGCACGATGCACTTCAGCAGAATCCCAACTTGAATGCAATAATGCATCTGATCGACAAAGAGCGAGCTGGTGTTCGCCTTGCGGGAAAAGTGTCAATGCCAAACTTTACCGTAGGGATGGATTATATCGAAACAGGTGACGCATTGGATCCGACTATGGTTGACAGCGGAAAAGATCCGTGGGTGATTGGAGTCGGGATTAACTTACCGATTTGGTTTGGCAAGAATAGTGCGAAGAAAGATGAGGCACGAGCAAAACTCCAAGCGGCAGAATATCGATATGCTGATGCTCAAAACAGAATTGAAACTCTCGTAGAGAAGATACTTTTTCAATATTCTGACGCTTTACGTAAGACCCGTCTATATCGAGATGGTTTAATTCCCAAAGCAGAGCAGGCGCTTAACGCGAGCTATACAGCATATCAGGCGGCTGAAACAGATTTTCTCAATGTGCTTGATGCACAACGTCAGTTGCTCGCTTTTCAGTTGCAACTGGAACGTGCAACTGCTGATCTGGCTACGCATAGAGCAGAGCTCGAAATGATAACAGGAAATGAACTCATTAATAAATAGAAACATGTTAACAAGGAGACCAAAGATGAAACTGAGAAAAACACTTACGATCATGGTAGCAATGCTTTTGGTTGCTTCGCTTTCGGCATTTGCCGGTGAGGCAAAGAAAGAAGCGCCCGTAAAACTGAAGAACCAAACAAATTGCCCTGTTATGGGTGGTGTGATTGATTCTTCCATTTACACTGATATTCAAGGTCAGCGCGTTTATCATTGTTGCCCTATGTGTTCTGCTAAGCTAAAGAAAGATCCTGATAAGTTCTTTAAGAAAGCCGCCGCTGATGGTGTATTGTTTGAAAATATTCAGACAAATTGCCCTGTATCTGGCGAAAAGCTCGAAGACAAATCAGTCTATGTCGACTATGAAGGTCGTCGTATTGCTTTCTGTTGCAAGAAGTGTCGCGGAACATTCAATCAAGACCCGCAGAAATATCTGTCTAAAATGAATCCTACTGATGAAAAGAAGGATGGACACGATATGAAGAAGATGGACCATGACATGAAGAACATGGGACACGACGGACATAATCACTAAGCATTGAGAATAATGGAGAAAGCCATGACTGACCAAAAGAAAAACCTATCCTTTATTGATCGCTTTTCACTACGCGGTATCGGGGGACTGGTCGGGCTAGTCGCTGTTGCGATCCTGGCTTTCTCCTTCGGGGCGTTGTTCTTCAGCGGTGATGAACAGAATGTAGAAACACACGAACAAACTGAAGTTTCCTCAACTGGTGAGGCGACGATTTGGACCTGTTCGATGCATCCGCAGATCAAACTTCCGAAGCCGGGTAAATGCCCGATATGTTTTATGGATTTGATTCCTCTTGAACCCGGAACGGGAGATGAGGTGGGGCCTCGACAATTACGGATGTCTGAATCTGCTAAGCAGATAGCAAGAATACAGTCGACTCCTGCAAAGCGTGCGTATGCCGAAACAGAAATACGTTTAGTAGGAAAGATTGCGTACGATGAAACGAAATTGTCATACATAACTGCTTGGGTGCCGGGAAGATTAGACAGACTCTTTGCTGATTATACGGGTATTACAGTAAACAAGGGAGATCACATGGTCTATATGTACTCTCCTGAATTGCTTGCGACTCAAGAAGAACTCATACAGTCGATATCAGCAGTCAAGGCATTGGGGAATTCGGCAAGTACTGTTTTGCAGTCGACAGCAGATGCGACATTGAATGCGACTCGAGATAAACTTCGATTGTTTGGGCTTTCAGCAGAGCAGATAGAAACAATTGAAACGAGCCTTACACCAACTGATCACCTGACAATTAATGCACCGATTGGTGGTGTTGTAATTCATAAAAATGCGCAAGAGGGGATGTATGTTAAGACAGGCACAAGGATTTATACTATTGCTGACCTGAAGAAACTTTGGGTAATGTTTGAGGCGTATGAATCTGATTTGACATGGTTGAGATACGGTCAACAAGTTACATTTACCTCTCCTTCATTTCCCGGTGAGACTTTTAAGGCTGTGATCAGTTTTATTGATCCTGTCGTGAATCCAAAAACCCGTACGATACAGGTGCGTGCGGTCGTCAACAATGAAAAATTAGCACTTAAACCTGATATGTTTGTTCGGGGTTTTGTTAAGTCTCGCTTAGATGGTAAAGGGCGTGTGATTGATGACTATCTTGCAGGTAAGTGGATATCACCAATGCATCCTGAAATTGTAAAGAACGGTCCAGGGACATGTGATATTTGTGGGATGGATCTGGTGCGAGCAGAGAGTTTGGGATATGCAGGAACATCGACAAGCAGTAATGATGCACCTTTACTGATCCCTGCCAGTGCTCCGATGATAACAGGGAAACGTGCTATCGTTTATGTTGAAATCCCGAATGATGATGGACCACTCTATGAAGGCAGAGAGGTGTTGCTTGGTCCAAGAGCGGGTGATTACTATGTGGTCAAAGAAGGTATTGAAGAGGGTGAATTAGTCGTCACTAGTGGTGCTTTCAAGATTGATAGTGAATTACAAATTCAGGCAAAGCCGAGTATGATGTCACCTGAGGGTGGTTCACCACCTCCAGGGCACAATCATGGCGGTTCAATGAAAGGGATGGGTGAAAAAGATGCCATGCCCGCAACATCTGAAATGAAATCTGATTCTGAGAGTGAAGAAGCTCTTGAGGCTTTGTCTCCTATCTATAATGCATATTTTGCTATTCAGATGGCTTTAGCTGATGATGATATTGACAAAGCGACAAAAGCGGCAGATCTGTTAAAGACAAATATAGGTAAAGTCAATATGTCACTCTTTTCTCGCACAGGTCATGGTCAATGGATGACACTATCGAGTGATCTTGACGATTTAGCAGGTAAGATGAATTCAGCAGAAAATCTTGAGCAAGCCCGAGAAGTATTTATTCCATTATCTAAGAATATGATACAGTTGCATGACACGTTCGGTCATTCTGATTCCAAGGACTACTTCTTGACTTTCTGCCCGATGGCTGACAATAACAACGGTGCATTTTGGTTGCAGACGGTAGATACAGTCTACAACTCATTCTATGGCCCCGCGATGCTTCGTTGCGGTGAAATCAAGAAACCGTTGGCTCCTCGTTCTTCAGAAGGGGGTAAATGATGGCAGACTATAAGCAAATGCCAGACTTGTCAAAACTGTCTTTATTAGACAAGATTATTAAGAACAGTATTGAGAATAAACTTGTCATTGCTATTCTTACACTCTGTTTTATTGCATGGGGTGTCATAAATGCACCTTTTGATTGGGATGGAATTGGACTTCCGCGTGATCCGGTTCCTGTTGATGCTATTCCTGACATAGGTGAAAACCAACAGATTGTCTTTACTCCTTGGATGGGGCGTTCCCCTCAGGATGTAGAGGATCAAATAACCTATCCACTGACGGTATCACTTCTCGGTATTCCGGGAGTGAAGACCATTCGAAGTTATTCATTTTTCGGTTTTTCATCGATCTATGTAATTTTCAAAGATGATATTGAATTTTATTGGTCACGATCCCGTGTTCTTGAAAAGCTTAACTCATTATCTCCGGGAACTGTTCCGGAGGGGGTTCAGCCCGCACTGGGACCTGATGCAACTGCCCTTGGACAGATTTTCTGGTATACTCTTGAAGGACGCGATAAAGACGGTAATCCTACCGGAGGATGGGATTTACATGAACTTCGATCGATCCAAGATTGGACAGTGCGATATGCTCTGCAATCAGCTGATGGTGTCTCTGAAGTAGCTTCAATTGGCGGTTTTGTTCAAGAATACCAGATTGATGTTAATCCTGAAGCAATGCGGGCCAATGATGTAAAGTTGTCAGAAGTATTCATGGCTGTCAAAATGTCTAATGTTGATGTGGGAGCACGTACAATTGAAATCAACAGAGCGGAATATGTTATCCGTGGTCTTGGATTTATCGAGAGCCTTGAGGATATTGAAAACTCCGTTATTAAACAGAATAATAACATACCACTTCGAATAAAAGATATTGCAAATGTTTCTCTTGGTCCTGCGATCCGTCGCGGAGCATTAGATAAGGGTGGAGCCGAGGCGGTCGGTGGAGTTGCTGTAGTTCGTTATGGTGAGAACCCATTGGCGACCATTAAAAATATCAAAAAGAAGATTGCTGAAATTGCACCAGGTCTTCCGAAGAAAATACTTCCCGACGGACGTGAATCACAAGTAACGATCGTTCCATTTTATGATCGCTCTGGACTTATTCATGAAACGCTTGGCACGCTCAATACTGCACTCGTTGATGAGATACTGGTTACGATTATAGTAGTGTTAGTAATGGTTATGCACTTACGCAGTTCTATTCTAATCTCAGGTTTGCTACCGCTTACTGTCTTGACCGTTTTTATTGCGATGAAACAATTCAATGTCGATGCCAATATTGTGGCCTTGTCGGG
>JAJRUL010000175.1 GCA_024277795.1 Candidatus Zixiibacteriota bacterium | reverse complement strand
GGGGCAGGAAGGGACGTATGTACTGTGGTTATTCATGTCGGCAATGTTCGGATTCTTGATTCTCAAGAAAGGCGGGCAGTATACTAACTGGGCGATGGTGATCTATTCTGCGGTTAATCTCTTTTTCCTTTCTTTAATGATCAAGCTTTCTCCCTTTGCCTATCTGCAATTTGCACCAGCCGAAGGAATGGGGCTTAACCCGTTATTGCAGGATCCGTGGATGGTTATTCATCCCCCGATTATGTTCGTCGGGTATGCTATGTCGGCTGTGCCGTTTGCTATTGCTATGGCGGCCTTGATTATCAATGACTATTCTGATTGGGTCAAAAGATCATTCCCCTGGGTTGCAATAACCGCTTTGATGCTTGCCGCCGGGAATATTCTGGGTGGATATTGGGCATATAAGACTCTTGGTTGGGGTGGATACTGGGCGTGGGATCCAGTAGAAAACTCGTCATTGATACCGTGGTTAATGTCTTTGGCCCTGATACATGGTATGATATTGGAGAAACGTTCAGGTGCGATGAGGAAAATCAATATCTTACTCTCGGCACTGACCTTCTTGTTAGTTGTGTATGGTACATTTCTGACTCGTTCTGGTGTTTTGGCTGATTTTTCAGTTCATAGTTTTGTCGATCTTGGAATCAACCAATATCTCGTCCTGTTTATGACACTCTATTTTTTAATTACTGTTATCCTGTTTGCGTGGAGAGCAAAAGGGATTGGACATGTTCCGATTGATTACAACTTCTTCGGAAAGGAATTCTTCCTTTTTGGAGGATTGACCATGCTGTTTCTGATGGGGTTTGTTGTCCTCTTCTGGTCATCATTGCCATTATTGACAAAGATGGTCGGAGCGGAGCCGAGGGCGGCAGATATCGAGACATATAATAGTTTTACCGGACCATTTGTTGTCCTCTTTGGTTTGTTGCTTACACTCTCTCCATTTGCAGGATTCAAACCTGCGACACCTGAAGGTTGGAGACGTATACTTCCTTATGTTATAGCAGTTGCGATTGTTGTGCCGACGATAATGTTCTTCTCCCTTCCGGGTGCTGACTTCGTCTTTGCCCTTGTATTTTCGATGTTACTTTTTGCTTTTGGCTTAACGTTTGCACGCAAAGCAACTCTTGGAAAGCTTTCTGTGGCAGTTGTTCTTTTCATCTTTACTGCTGGTATTAGTATGGCTGTTGGTGTCCACAACTACCTTTATCTTCTGATTCTTGGGGTGGCGGGAGCATCGATCGGTTCAAATCTTGTTATGGTTATCCATTACCTTCCAGGACAGTGGCGAGTTGCAGGTGGGCATTTGACTCACTTCGGATTTGGTATTATGGTGATAGGAATACTGGCATCATCTGCATATACATCAAGCGAGCAGATTGTGTTGACTGAAGGTGAGAAAGAAACAACGTTTGGTCTTTCTGTTGAGTACAAGGGGATGCAAAATGATATTAATCATCCAATGAACGAATTGATTCTATCGTTTGAGGAGGATGGTGTTGTTGAAGAGGGGCGACCTCAGTTGTATTACTCGAAACGACTCGATGGTATTATGAAGCGACCGTATGTACGTAAGTCACTAATGTATGATCTATATTTCTCTCCTCAACAGGTTACTCAGGGAGAGGGTGAGGATGGACTATATATTACTGAGGGTGCATTTGCAGAGGCTGGTAATTATCGCTTCGGTTTTGTTGGCTATCAAATGGGTGGGCATGGTGAAGATGTTTCGGGAATTCAGGTAACAGCAATAATTACTGTAGAATCATACGGAGGGGGGATCGACACTCTTAAGCCTATGTTGTCGTATGAAATGGCAGAAGACGGTCACTCACATCCCGTAAGCCATCCCGCAGTATATGGTTCGGAGGGGCAATACCATGTAGGCATTCGTCAAGTATTACCAGACAAAAATGCAGTTGTACTTGATGTCCCAGGTATCACGGGAAATGGCGGTGGAAGATTGTTGCTCGATGTATCTAAGAAGCCGATAATCAACTTAGTATGGATAGGTACTACGATCTTAATGCTTGGTGCGGCTTTTGTCTTCTTCCGAAGGAAGAAAGAGCTATAGCATAGATATAATTGTTTTTTCAACACAGGCCGGTTATCCGGCCTGTGTTGTTTTGCGAGAATCGTGAAGATGAGATTATTTCTATATATTATATTGTCGCTTGTAGGATCCTGTACGCTAGCGTCTACTACAATAGATTTTGACCCGCGTCGTGGAATTGTTGAAGTTGATGTCGTGATCAACGGTTACATTAAAGGGAGATTCGGTATCGATACGGGAGCAGACAGGGTCTATATCGATCGTAATTTTGCAAAGAAAAATAGTATTGCCATACGATCTGGCCCACCTGAGCGAGCAGTGACAGGAATTGATGGGCAGAGCGAAGCGTCGCGAGTGGAACTGAGGTTGTTGGAGATAGGAGGTGAGCGACTTCATAATCTGTCTGTCTCTGCGGTTGATATGAGCCAGTTTATCAAGGATGATCGCAACGGTATCCCCGATGGGTTGATTGGACATGATCTCCTCCAGCGTTTTTATGTTACAGTCGATTATCCCAATGGTAAGTTGACTCTGCAAATGACTGAACCCGCTTTTCTACCTAAACTCAAGAAGTATGCTATCCCGTTCAAACAGACTCGTCATTTCATCATTGTAGATGTGACACTAAATGATTCGATAACGGTACCTATGATTCTTGACTATTGTGCATCACATATGTTCATAAGCAAGAAGCTGGCAAAACGTCTTGGTGCACCTGAATCAGCAGAGCAGCTACGAGTCAAGAATGTATCTATTGGCGGGAAGATATCGACTGCTAATGTTGCTTCTGTTGTTACTGATTATACTGAGTTTCGCAAGAGGGTACGGGGAGCAAAGTTTGAAGGTGTCTTAGGAGCGAGTTTCTTTTACCGACACAAAGTAACTGTTGGGTATCGTCGTAATACAATCTACATACATCCCGAATAATCGTGATAGTAGAGGCTTGACTAATTCTTCTCTACTGAGTACTGTTACATCACAATCGTTGCGGTGCCATCTAAAGAGATGGGAAAAGGGAAGACGGTGAGAATCCGTCGCAGCCCCGCTACTGTAATGGCTACTTGCTCGACACAACGCCACCTGTCATTTGATGGGGAAGGCGTCGAATAGGGTTTGATGCCTCAGCCAGGAAACCTGCCGTGACCAAATATTATTCTTGCAGGTGCGTCAGCGCGGGCTGATTACCACTCATGTATCAGGTACGCCCCGACCACCGCAAAGGAGGTTATTCATGTGGCGTACAGCTTTTATCACCGCATGTACCGTTCTTGTAGGCGCGATGGGAGCCTTGGCAACGGAAACATCAGGTTCTACAACAACCCCCTATCAACTTCCGGACAGTATTGTTGTTTCTGCAAATCGTTTTGGTTTGCCTGTCAGCCAGACAATTTGGCCAACTCGTATTATTGATCTGGATAGAGAGGTGGGACAAGCATCAATAGGCGAACAACTTGATGGTGTTGCTGGAGTTGATGTTCGTAACTACAATGGTGAGGGGTCAGTTTCAACACTTTCGAATTGGGGTGTATTCAATCGCCATATGCTCCTGCTTTTCAATGGGAGAGTTGTCAAAGATTATTCACTAGGGGGGTTCAATCTTTCAGAATACAGTACGGCTGAAGTTGAGCGTATTGAATTGTTAAAAGGACCGCAATCTGCATTTTTTGGTTCTGATGCTGTTGGGGGAGTTGTCAACTTGATAACAAGGCCTACTCTTTCAGACAGGATCGAGGCGAATGCAAGCTATGGTTCTCTGTCGTTGCAGAAGTACAATGTCAATTTTAGCAGAAGACATGGAATATTTGGAATAGGTGCCTTTGCTGAATTTACGGGAAGTGATAATCGTCGGGATAATGCAGGAATGGAACATAAGATCGCATCAATTCGAACTGATTTTCTCTCCAATGATGGAAGGCATCATGCTTTTCTTTCTGCTCGTTATTTTGATGATTCACTTGGTGTCCCCGGACCAGTGCCTGATACGGCATTTCTGCCCGTTTACGGCTCGAACGAATCAAGTAGCTTGACTGCGAATCAGAAGGATGAAAACTATTCATTTGATGCATCTTATCAATACTCGGGCAATTCCTTTGGTGATACGAAGCTTGATCTGAAGTTTGATCTGTTCTGGGAAAAGAAGAATCTGGATTATCGATCACTTTATAACTATCAGTTCAACCATGTAACTGTTGATACGGTTGGGGTAGTTATTGATACAAACCTGAATATCGATTCTGTCGATGTTAAATCATCAACCGCATGGGTAAAGCGTTCTGCAGGTGCTTCAGCTCGTTATTTGATAGAGTCTGCTAACACATCGTTGGCAGGTGGAATTGATTATCTTTCAGGTTCGCTGAGAGTCAATTCAAATGACAGCTCATCTGCTGTTAATACTGTCGGCCCGTTCTCTCCATATTCATATAGTTTTGTTTCCAGCAATTTCTGGGCACGTGGACAGGATCAGGTCGATATCTGGTCGGCTGTAAACAGGAAAATCCTTGACGGTTTGAAAGTCGATATGAGCGGACGTGTACAGTTTGTTTATAATCGGAAGTCTCAACCATCATTTAATCTTGGTGCACTGTATGATGTGAACGAATATATAATATTGAAGGTAGGGACAGGATACTCCTATCGTCTTCCGACAATTGCTGAACAATTTGCAGAAGGTCAATACAGTTCAGGTAATGCAAGTTTGTCGTCAGAAACGGCATGGACACATCAGTTTACCGCACAATTTTCAAACAAACGAAATATAGAGTTACGGCTGACCGTTTTCAGGCAGAATATCGATTCACTTATTCAATACCGATACGATCCAACTGTTTTCAAATCGGTACCAGTTAATGTCGAAAAGTTCAAATCAACCGGTGTGGATGTTGATTTTAATGTGAATCCGATACAGGATTTGTATCTTAACATTTCAGCGGTAGCTCAGAAAGCGGAGCAGACTGAGGATAATGGAGCCAAAACAATTGATGCCTTCTATGTTCCCGAATTGAAATGGCGGTCGAATGTTTCCTATACACTCAATGACGTTAGTCTTGGAGTAAATGTCATATATACATCTACTCGCTCGATCATAATGTTTGGTGGGGATAAAAAACAGCTCGCAGGTGTATATGAACTTGGAGGTTCTATCGGGTATAATATCAGTAAGGGAATCGCGATATCGTTGGTGGGGTATGACTTGACGGATGAAAGACAAGCCGACCAATTTGGCTTTACTGTTTTTGATGGGGACTATCCTACATTGGGACGTAGATTTATAATGCAAGCAAGGATATCTGTTCTATAATAGCCAGTTGTACAGATAATTAGAACATCTAAGAGGGCCGGCTGTTGAAATGATAAATACAGTCGGCTCAATTATTAGATCAATTATTTGGTGAAATTTTTCACTTGATTGTTGACTAAAACGGTCAGTAGCCTATATTGTATTGCTCCTTAAATATTAACTGGGCCAACCTGTAAACCTTATCGAGAAATGAACGCATAATATGAGCGGATGGAGATTAGAATATTCAATAGATGCTGACGTGGAAAACCGTGTTATGTATGTTAAAATTTTTGGCGTATGGCGGGTGAACATCGCTGAAGCATATCATCAGGACTTCATGGAAGAAGCTGAGCCATTGATTAAGAAGCCGTGGGTTCGATTGATCGACCTGATCAATTGGAAAATGGCATCACCTGATGGCATTGAGGCTCTAGGCAAACATATGCAATGGTGCAATGAGAATAACGCCCAATGTGCAGTTTTTATTATCAATAACCAAGTTACCTATAATCAACTGCAGAAGATGTTTGAAAAGGGGAAGGCTAAAGATACCACTAAGACATTTCGTACTCATGCGGAAGGGATCAAGTTTCTAAGCGATCTTGGTTACACAATGCGAGAGTAGTGCTCACAATGTTTTACTGTTGTTCCACGACTCGTACTTGCGGACCTGCGAAACCATTACTATACGTGTACTTTATTTCAAATACTTATCAAACCATTTGCTGATCCAGTCAAGGCGAGCGATGCGTCGGTCAGGACGGCCATGACGTGAGAGGCCATGAGGCTCCTCAGGAAAACGTACCATTTCAACTTTCTTTCCTAAGTATTTCAGCATCGCAAACATCTGTTCGGCTTGCTCAATGTTACAGCGCAAATCCTGTTCACTGTGAATAATCAATACAGGTGTTGTAACTTTCTTGAAGTATGTGATAGGAGAACATTTTTTATAGTTCTCAGCGTTGTCCCACGGAGTACCGTCGAACTCCCGTTCAAGTGACCAGCCAATATCAGATGATCCAAAGAATGACTTGAGATCGACAACAGAGCGTTGGGTTACAGCTGCTTTGAACCTGTTGGTATGACCGATCATCCAGTTGGTCATGTAGCCTCCATACGATCCGCCTGTAACACCGATTTTCTTCTTATTGATAAACTTCTGCTGTTCAAGATAGTCTGCGGCGGCCATGCAGTCTCGATAGTCTAGGTCGCCCCAACCCTCTTTGATTGCTTCAGCCCATGTCTCTCCACGCCCTGAGCCGCCGCGTGGGTTAGTATAAAAGACGACATACCCTTTAGCCGCAAGGTACTGCATCTCGTGCATGAACGAGTGGGCATATTGGGCGCGCGGACCGCCATGTATCTGGAGAATAGAGGGGTACTTTTTTTTCGGGTTGAAGTTTGGCGGATAGACGAGCCATCCTTGAACTTCGGTTCCATCAAATGACTTGAACATAAGGTCACGTGTTTTGCCTAGTTTGATTTCAGAATGCAGCAACCTGTTTAAGTTTGTGAGTGTAGTTGCTTTTTTCTCACCTTCGTAAGTGGCAGGGCAGGTGATAATATCTCCGGGATTGTTTATGTCGGCACGAATCATTGCAACTGTCTTATTGTTACCGTTGAGTGAGTACTGCTTAATATGGCACTTCCCACGATAGATTCGAGTCGGGCGACCACCTCGTGCGGGGACATAAAAGAGGTTTGTATTGCCAGTGTCTGATGAGAGGAAGTAGATACGCTTCGAATCATGAGACCAGGTGATAGGGGAGAGACCGAAAAAATCACCAGTATCAGTAATCGACTGATCGTAGGCCATGCGGTCAAACTTTTTCAACAAGTTGGTAGCATGTGCTTTGCCGACAAGATTGACCTTCCAAATATGAGTATTAGTGATTCCCCAACCGTCTTTCGGGTTATCATGGCCGAGATAAGCAATCGACTTGCCATCAGGAGAGAAGACAGGTCCTGCGATTGGTCCTTCAGGTGTTTCTATTCGCTTTTCTTTACCACCTTTGAAAGGGATAATGAAAAGGTCGTCATACTGGTTGTCTTTGTCGGGGTTGCGTCGGCGGTTGGAAACGTAAGCGATAGATTTACCATCGGCTGACAATGTCGGGTAGATGAGATCATATCTCGATTTGCTGATCTTTCGTAGCGATGCTGTCTCGATTGTCAAAGCATAGACTGCCCATTTGTCCTGATGTAAAAAACCAGAACCGTCAAGCCTGAAGAAAAGGCGGGTGATATGGCGATAAACAGGCTGTTCTTTTTTTTCCTTTTCATCTGTTATGAAATGTGAGTCGTGATATTGCATTCCAAAAACAAACTGCTTGCCGTCAGGGTGCCACTGTAGATTAGAGATTGAGGCTTCACGTTCGAAAATCTGTCGTTCTGCACCTCCAGTAGCAGGAATGATATAGATTCCTGTTTTCTTTTTTCGAGTCGAAAGAAATGCTATTTGAGTTCCATCGGGAGACCATACTGGTTGCCCATCTGCAATATGGCCATGAGTGAATTGGCTAGATTCCCCTGTTTTACGATCAAGAACGTGAATGTGGGAGAAGTATTTATTTTCATCAGGATCTATCTTTTCAACGGTGTAGGCAATTTTCGACTCATCGGGTGAAATTGCTACAGATGTAGCAATTCTAAGTTGAAATAAATCTTCTGCTCTGATACTTCGCTTTTTGGAGACTTTTCGGGTCTGTTTTGCCATAATAGGCACTCCTTCCTTTTGGCCAATCTATATGTAACAACAATAGTTAGAGGATTCTCGCATGGCAAGTAGATTGTCCTTTTGCTTTGCGTTATCCCGCTTTTTGACTTGCCAATTGCTTGGAGTCTATTTTTCTTGAGATATCCCCATATTTACGGGAGCAAAAAACGTTTGCCAACGTTGTATGGTTCGGTTACATAGTAGATTGAAAAAGTCGATATTATTTGTTTCAATAGTTCAGGAGGTTGATCGTTGGAAGTT
>JAJRUL010000174.1 GCA_024277795.1 Candidatus Zixiibacteriota bacterium | reverse complement strand
GTCGACCACAAAGCCCCGGAAAACGCCTTCCGCGTAATCCTTTAGATGGGCCTCGATCCACCGGGCCGCTTCGTGAAAGCCAAGTTCACCGGCAATTCGAACGACCGCGGGGCGGTCGAGCATGTTGGTGAGTCCCAAGAGGCGAACGGCGTCGATACCCTGCCAGACAGCAGCTGGTACGGGTATCCGGACCGGAGCGTCATTTTCGATGATTTTCGCGAGGCCATGATCGATCAAAGAGGCGAGAAGAGAGTCGGCTTTTTCCTCTGGAGTGCAGCCTTTGACTATAAGGTCCATGCCCGCCAGCATTTTAGCGTTGCGCAGGATCATTGTAAATTATGAACTTTACCAAATATGCCGCATCAGGCACAACAGCACCTGTGGCATTGGTTAAACGACCTTGAAAAGAGATCACTTGTGGAACAGTAGCAGTTACAAGAGATGATATTACAGAGATTCCACTAAAAAGCTCGATAGGCAGCAGATATTCCTAAGGCTGTAACATATCCTAAATATATGATAGTATGCTGTTTAACCAAGAGGAAAACTGATCATACAGATAGATGTTGTTTCCAAATACATCTACATGGAATCATTGTGAGAATTTTCTATTCTCTCAATCAGTTACATAATAAATATTGCGCCAATGAATCTCATCACGCGAAAAGTCGTATTGCTTATCAGAACATGATTGATTTTGTAAGAATGTAAAGTATACCATGTAATGATTTGCATCATTTCTTCCGCTATATCTGTGTGTGTAGCAGTAAGATAAGAGGTCGACGCAAATATTGAGGGACTTACAACGAGAGAAATACCTTGTTGACAATAGCAGTATTAGTGGTATATTCTTATGTCATTCAAAATACAGCAAAAAATGCTTATAAATTAGTGTTTAAACGCAGAAAGAATCGAATAATACTTTCTTGAGGGTCGTTCATGAAATGATTTCATTTTATGAAACCCTTACCGTCCATTGAATAAAAGACCGCCAGATAACGAACCAAACTAGTGGGAGAGTAACATGAGAAGATCTATCATTGCGACAGTAATAATACTTGCTGTCACTTTGTCAGGTTTGCTTGCAACTGCCGGAAACAAACAACCGGTAATTGAAGCAAATAACAGCAAAGGGCTAACACTGGGTGATGTCACGCCAGTCAAAGTTCAATCGCAAATGCAAGAATTGACTGTTGAAGCAGAGACGATTACTATGCAGGTGGAAACTCCAGAACCGGGTCTCAGCTCGGTGACTACAACTGCTTTGGGAGGTGGTGACAATATTGCTACAGCCACTGTTATCCCCGCATTGCCTTTTTCAGATACAGGACATACAACAGGTTTTACAGATGACTACTCAGAAGCATGTGTCGGTGTTGCCTCCAACCGTCCAGATGTAGTATATTCCTACACACCAGTTGAAACTGAGATAGTTGATATTTCGCTTTGTAATTCATCCTATACAACTAACCTCTGGGTATATGAAACCGATGCAACTACAGTAGTTGCTTGCAATAGACTCAATAGTGTAACATGCACAAACCCTAGGTCAGCGATCGAAGGGATTTTGATGCAGACTGGTGTGACATACTACATCGTTATCGATGGTGACTTCCAGATTCCTCCTTTTGAAGGGAATTATGCTATTGAAATGACATCAGTCGTTGCGACTGACTCAGTTCGCCAACATCCTGCGTTCGGTGATGATGGAGGCGGTATCCTGATGCTTGGATATGAATATAATAATGGCCTTGATTCAAATATATTCTGGCAGAATTCAATCGATGACGGTGGTTCATTCATTGGAACAGTATCATGGAATCTACCGGGATGGGCAAATTATCCATCGATAGACTATTGGGGATCGAACTTCTCATTCTACTTTACCTTTGTTCCTTCCTCTGCTGACGGTACAGGTGGGCCGACATATAGGGGTACAATAGGGAATGGAGCTGATAATGGCACTTGGAGCCTCAGTTCATGGGCATGGGATAGTTTTGGATGGCATGACATGACTATGTCAGATATAGCTTGTGAAGACGGTGAGTTTTTTCCATTGGCTCCGGCTCAACAACGGTTCGGTTTGATTTCGATGGTTCATAGTTCAACATATCCAACACCTCCTGATCCTGATCTTGTCAATGCTCCGCACCTGTTTTACGAAACAGATTCATCGTCAGTAGGGACGATCAGTTGGTATAACGATTTGAATGGCTGTGCGACTACTACTATTGATATTGATAAAATCAGCCATTTGAGTTTTGCCACCTATGATTGGTGGAGTGTAGACTCGGCACGTTGGAATCTATTGGTTCGAAGGGATCAGTTTGGTGATCCTGCTGATCTAGGCGGTGTAGCAGGGTTATGGACACTATATTCCAACCCGGGTGAGCATGTACAGTATCCTGCTGTTGCGGCACACAATGGTGACCTTTTGATTGCTGTGGAGTTCTCTACTGATGCAACTCCGAATGATCATGATATTATCGTATACCGTGATAAATCATCAAATAACAACCCCGACTCACTTGAAGCTGTTGTTGTAGTGGCGACTCCCGATGATGAGCGGTATCCAAGAATTTCTCATATTAGTGGAGACAATTTCGTTATCTCTTACGTGGCTAATAATCAGCTCTTTCTCACTGTTACAGCCGATGGCGGTATCACATGGGATGCACCATACTTAATCAGTGGTGCGGACTATGTAGTCTCAGAATACCGGACAGCCGATATTGCTGACGGTGGGCAGAAGATTGTCTGGGAGTATATGCCAGGTTTGCCTGCTGACAGCTCTATATTTTTACACTTCGCTCTTACGAACGTGATTCAAGATACAGATGGAGATTGGATATCTGATGAGGTAGATAATTGCCCACTCATTGCTAATCGATTGCAGGAAGATGCTGATGCTGATGGTATCGGTGATGTTTGTGATGATTGTACTGACACCGATAGTGATGGGTATGGTAACCCTGGATTCCCTGCCAACACTTGTGCTGTAGACAATTGTCCTGATGTCGCCAATCCATTGCAGGAAGATACTAATGCTGATGGTATCGGTGATGCCTGTTGCTGTGTTGATGAGCGTGGTAATGTCGATGGTCTTGTGGCCGCTGGCTTGCATGTTGATGTCAACGACTTGACCTATCTGGTTGCTTTCCTCTTTCAGAGTGGACCGGATCCTGTTTGTCCAGATGAAGGAAACGTTGATGCACTTGTTTCGGCTAATATACCTGTGGATGTTAATGACCTGACCTATTTGGTGTCATTCCTCTTCCAGAGTGGTCCACAGCCTGCTCCTTGTCTCTAGGCATCTATTGTCATAGATTAGTAAACGGCTGTCATAGAGATGTGACAGCCGTTTTTTGTACCTGAAGTATAAATGACAGTTTAGTACGAATTTGCTTGCCCTGTCGTCGTGCGTCCCTTAATTGTCTGGATAGATGAGGCTGCCGGTAGTATGACAATATCGACGGCAATTTGACAGAAACTGAGACAATACAGCAGGACTCGGTGCACTATGAAGAAGAACCTTCGATTTGATATTGCCGACCAACGACTTTTGTATGCCGGACCAACAAAAGTATATCCCTTTAGTGATGATCGTGTAATTGAATTCAATCTCAGACATCGTGCCGCATTGGCCAGTTATGATCTCTCTTTGGAATCGGGCAAAGTCTATGTCTTGAGTGACAAGCTTAACGGGAAATCAAACCTCGGAGCTTTTCGAAATAGGAAGTTACGAGAATCAGCAGTTGTGTCAGCAGGTCTGGCCGCTATATCTGTCGGGCTTCATGGCCGAGGTGCTGTAGCCCGTGCTCCAAAAGAGATGCAAACCAAAGAATATGCTGATCGGATGAAACGTGCCAATGATCGTACCGCCGCCCAAGTGATGGCTGAAGTGCTTCAGACAACAACTGAAACGCTTTCGATGGGGGAAGAGGTCATGATCGAATCGGCTATTACTGAAGGTGCCAGAGCAAAACCGGGGAAAGAAGTCGGCGGAAATCCAACCATAGCTGTTGGAGCAGTTTTCGGGAAGGATAAGCACCGTTCTCAGTATGGCCTTCCGATGGACAAAAATGTTACATTACTTTCTATGGGGAATGATGTTATCGACGGAACAACAAAGTCTGTAAAAGGGCTTCACTCAAGTTTAACCGCACTCTTCCTGACCGAATCTCATATCAAACGTCATCTTCCTGATATCTATGTCCAACGTTGGGCTAGTGGTCAATGGTTTGATCCTTTTAATCCGAGAGAAGCATCCATTATTGATGCGGCGGAAATTATTGCTGAGTCATACGGACATACAGACTTGAACAAACTTGGTGCTTTTTTCATTGATCGCCCGAGGCATTATCCCGCATGGGATGCTCTCAATAATGCGGGAGTAGCGATACCGTATGATAAGGATGGAGATCTATTCCCGTGTCTTGTTCTCGGGCTTGACGGACTTGAATTTCCGCAAGGACAACAACTCAACTCAATGATAGGTGAAATCGGCGGTTCCGCAGAATGGGCAGTCGGTATGTTGCCCTTGGTATGGCGAGGCGGGCAAGGATTGGGGATGCTTACCTCCCATTCTACGTTGACTCGTGATGATCTGTCTGCAGAAGAACGTTGGAACCAGCGTTTCCACTATACTGAAGAAGAGTTCATGTCGATTCAGGATGCTCGTTTCGAACAGAAACCATATTTTACAGTCGACGATATTTTTGAAGACCCGTTTGCAGGTGGAGTCTCTGCCTTTGGTGCGATTACTGATAACTATTATCTCCCATTTATGAAGGGAGTAACTGCAAACACAGAAGACGATACAATCTTTGTCTCAGTCTTAATGATCAACTCAATCGGTTTGACTGAGTGCTGGGAATTAGTTTACAAATGTGGAGATTCTGTCGAGAAAACTGCTCAACTGATGTTGACTCCGAAAAGCGATTTTGAAGGTCTTAGTAAGAAAGAACTTGAAGCAACAATAGGGAAGATGTTGGAAACTGATGATGGTCGTAAACGCTTCCGTATTTTTGTCAACAATGAATACTATCCCGCTTTGGTCCCTGTACGTGACAAACTGGTCCTGTTGCATGGTGCAGTTGAAGGTCTTATCAAACGTGGTGCATTGACTGAACATGACCGTGACATCCTCGATGTAACTGTTCGCCTAACATCCGATTGGTGGATAGAATATGATGAGTAGCAGACAGATTGTTTGTCATATCACTTTTGCTCATACACATTAAGTCTTCTATGATATTAAGAAAGACGGGGTCATCCTTGACCCCGTCTTTCTTAGCAAAGAATGAATTAGCTTGCTTATAGTTTAACTAATTGTCAAATTAGAGCTGACGATGTGATTGTATATAAGGGGTGGGCTTACAGGGTAAGCAGTTGGTGTCTATCTTTTGGGCTTATTACATTCCCTAAGTTTTGAACTACTATTGAGGTCTTTTGAAGCATTGGCTGGACGTCGAAAAAAGTTCCCATGTGGTCATGTTGGCAAGGGGCAATATTGTCATCGGTGCGCGCAGGAAGAAACTCGTAAGAGAGAAAGTGCTCAGGCAAAGCACGCTTGGGAAGAGAAGCTTGAAAGAGCCCCTCTTAAACTGGGGCATCTGCCTAAGAGTGTTGCAGAAAAAACATTATACCTGATAGCAAATATACGTGTCGGTAAGACTTATATGGAATTCAGAGGGAAACGAATGAAAACAATAGGTCAACGACACATAATCTCCATTCCAGTCGGTAAGCACTATCGGCTGATTATTTCAGACAAGTGGAACAAGCTCCAGTATCTTGAGGTCATTTCTCATGAACTGTATAATAAGCGACTCTCTTCAGGTGGATGGTAGATTTGATAGGTGCTTATTCTCTTGGATAGTTATATCTCCTTCACACACGGTCTGTCTTATGTACGGTCATAAATAAAATAGAATTGTCGCACTATTTCAGAGAAAGACACACTCGTCAGTTGGATTCTGCTGATAAAAAACTGGCTATCGGTTAGTCTCTAATTGTATCATGATCTGAGTAGCAATAATACTGGAGGAACAATGCCGTTTCGATTCTTGATTGCCGTAGTCTCAGTCTGTATGATCTCCACATCTTCTGCCCAAGCGGAGAGCATCAATCTCGATTCACTATTAATCAAAGCAATTGGTGGATATGCAGGGCTACAAAAGATCAAGACTTTGGAAACTGCACATTATTCAGGTTCAGTTTTTTTCAACGGTATGCCAGGACACTTCGAAGTTATGTTCAAAAGCCCTGATCGTTTCTATCAAACTCTTGATCTTGGACAATTTGTACAGACTGCAGGTTACGACGGCACAGTTGCATGGCAAAGAGACCACAACGGACGAGTCACTAAGTTATCAGGGCTCGAAAAGAAATCACTTATGGAAGATATCTATTTTCAATCATACTCTTTCCTTCGTGATGGAGAGGCAAACCGAGTGATGCACTATAAGGGGAAAACTCAATATAAAAACGAACTCTATCACGAGATAACTTTATCAACAGCCGATATCGACTCAACAAAGATCCTCTTGGATATCCAGACAGCGGTAATTCGCTTCATCTTTCGAAAAATGAGTGGGATAGATGTTGTAACAGAATATTCTGACTACCAAAACTTTGACGGTCTTTTAATTGGTATGCAGGCAAAAACCAGAGCACTACAAGCACCAATCTCTATTGATATGACCATAGATTCAGTCGAATTAAATCAACCTATTGATATGGTGATCTTCGATTATCCTGATTCTAGTCGGGTTGATTATCTCTTTTCGCATGATTCTGCACAATTTGTCGTGCCTATAGTTTTTGATGGTGCACATATATGGATTGAAGCAACTATCAATGGGAAGATTAAGGCATGGTTTATTCTTGACTCTGGGGCATCGGCAAATGTGCTTCATTCTCCACTTGTTGCCCGACTGCACCTTCCTTCCGCGGGAGCGATACCAACACAGGGAATGGCAGGTTTTGAAACAGTTGAACTGGTTGAATACGATTCGCTCACTATCGGTTCTGTCACTCTTCTCTCACAAGTAGCTGCTACTATAGATTTGTCTGACTTTAGCAGTTCCACTTCTGAGAATGGTCTCTTCGGCGGTATTCTCGGACATGATTTTCTCTCCCGATTTCCGATTCTGATTGATTATGAAACCCGCACAGTTACTGTTTTCGATCCGTCCCGATTTCTTCCCCCTCCTGCAGGCAAATTTATTGCATTTAGAATGACTTCTAATGTTCCTACAATAACTGCATCAATAGGAAGTGTGAAAGGTGATTTTATCATCGACTTAGGTAACCCGTATGATCTTATAATCCATGATGCATTCGCTCGAGAGCACGATATCGCATCTGTGGTTGATAATCTGCACGCTGAAGTTGGTAGCCTTGGGGGTGTTGGTGGATCAGTTGCAATGCGTCGAGGGACAATCTCAACACTTTCGCTTGCAGGTATTTCAGTGCCGAAATGTTCGGTACTACTCCCTCAAGAATCTAGCGGTATGTCAGCATCTGAGCAGATAGCAGGTAATATTGGGAATGGCATTCTTAGCAATTTCAGAGTTCTTCTTGACTATTCCCACAACCGTCTAACCCTCTATCCTCGGAAATGAGATACAGGTTTTTACCCAATTAGTCCGACAAACTTGAAACATAGTTTTTACGATTGACTTTAGGATCTAACTCGATAAGATTGTCGACTGTTGTCATAGAGTAGATGATCCGAACAAAGACAACATTTTGTAAGAAAGAAAACATGATTCGTCGGTTTTACATTGTGATCATATTCATACTGACAGCTTCAACACAGTCTGTTATGGCCAAAGATTCTTCGCAGACTCTGCCACAAAAGTATAGATCAAGTCACCATGCCGGGATCAGACTTGGGGTATGGTCGAATAAAGGGGAGTCACCTCCCGCAATCAGTATTGACTCTACCTTACTGTCTAACATGAAAGATAACAATTTCTTCTTTGAAGGGTACTATGGATATCGTCTTACAGCGAGTTTGATGGTCGAAGGGTCGGTTGGGCTTGTGAATAGAGGGTCAGTGACTTTCAAAGAATTTGATACTGACAAAATTGGGAATGTTCTGCTCTATTCAATGCTTATTCAGGGTAAGATCTACCCTCTCGGGAGCAGTTCGTTACGCCTTCAGCCATACATTATGGCTGGTGGTGGCTTATATTATGGAAAACGATCTGTACAATTCACATCAAACTACTATTATTACAATAACGTAGGTGAGGAATCCGATACCGATTTCCGATATACAGTAGGGGGAGGGTTTGATTATCCGATTGCTTCAATGCTTGCATTGGATTTTTCGATAAAGTATATGGCAATCGATTTTTCTGATAAGTTGATAACAATAAGTAATTATGAAGGACTTGCCATTTCGGTAGGTCTCCAATATTTTTGGTCAGGAACAAAGAAGACTAAATAAGGATAGTGGAGGACATTATGAAAGTAGGTATTAACGGGTTTGGCCGAATTGGTCGCCTTGCTTTTCGGGTGGCGGTAAACAACGGTGTTGACATTGTTGGAATCAATGATATAACCGATGCGAAAACTTTAGCTCACTTACTCAAATACGACTCAGTTCATGGCAAGTACAACGGAGATGTTGGTGTAGACGGTAACAACCTAGTCGTAGATGGTAAGAAAATCCCGATCACTGCGGAACGAGATCCCTCAAATATACCGTGGGCAAGCTACTCTGCTGATATCGTTCTTGAATGTACAGGTTTCTTCCGCACAAAAGAAGACGCTTCCAAGCATATCTCAGCAGGGGCCAAGAAAGTACTTATTTCTGCTCCAGCAAAGGCACATGACGGGACATTTATTCCCGGTATCAATAGTGACCTTTATGACAAAACACAGCACGATGTAATTTCTATCGGATCATGCACAACGAACTGTCTTGCTCCTGTTGCAAAGGTACTCATGGACAATTTTGGCATAGTCAAAGGTTTTATGACTACAATTCATGCCTATACGAGCGATCAAAGAATGCTTGATGCACCACATTCAGACTTGCGCCGTGCACGTTCTGCAGCCCTTTCAATGATCCCGACAACTACCGGTGCGGCGAAAGCTATTGCTGAAGTTATTCCAGCTCTGACGGGTAAGATGGATGGATGTGCTATCCGTGTTCCTACACCAGATGGTTCCATTGTCGATCTCGCTGCTATTCTCGAGAAAGAAGTAACCAAAGAAGAAATCAATGATGCGATCAAAAAAGCGGCTGAATCAGGACCTTTGTCCAATACGCTGGAATACTGCACTGACCCGATTGTATCGGTAGATATAATTGGTAATTCCCATGGATCGATCTTTGATTCAGGTATGACTATGGCTCAAGGGAAGTTTGTAAAAGTATTCTCTTGGTATGACAACGAATGGGGATTCTGTAACCGCATGATTGACATGACCAAGATGATGCTCTAGGATGTATTTCCCGGAAAGAGAAAAGCGTTATGAATAAAGTAACTGTTGCTGATATCAATTTCCGATCCCGTCGTGTTTTAGTACGGGTAGATTTCAATGTCCCTCTGGATGAGAATCAACAGATAACTGATGATCGTCGCATTAAAGAGGCCCTGCCAACAATCAAGAAAATACTTGATGATGGTGGTATTGTTATTGCCTGTTCTCATCTCGGACGGCCAAAAGGAAAACCTGTACCAGAAATGTCGTTACGACCTGTTGCCACAAGGTTACAAGAACTGCTTGGGCAAGAAGTCGTTTTTGCCGAAGATTGTATTGGCCCTGAAGCAAAAAATGTTGCCGATAAGCTCAAAGACGGCGATTGTCTTTTGCTTGAGAATCTTCGTTTTCACCCTCAGGAAGAGGCAAACGATCCAACATTCGCAGAAAAGTTGGCATCACTAGCTGACATTTTTGTTAATGATGCTTTCGGTACTGCTCATCGTGCCCATGCCTCAACTGAAGGGGTGACTCGGCATTTCAATCAATCTGTTGCAGGCTTCCTGATGGAAAAGGAACTCAAATACCTCGGTCAAGCCCTTGATAATCCTGAACGTCCCTTTGTGGCAATTCTTGGTGGAGCCAAGATCTCAGGTAAGATTGATGTGATCGATCACTTGATGAAGCAAGTTGATACGTTGGTTATCGGTGGGGGGATGGCTTTTACGTTTGCTAAAGCGATGGGATACGAAGTCGGCAATTCACTTGTTGATGAGACTCGTATCGATATGGCCAAGGAGATATTAGACAAGGTGAAAGAGAAACGAGCCAATCTAATTTTTCCAACAGATGCTGTTGTTGCTACCGAAATCTCAGAGAGTGCTAAGACTGAAACGGTTCCGATGAAGAGCATTCCTGATGGGATGATGGGGCTCGATATAGGCCCTGCCAGCCTTGCTCTGTTCAAGGAAGCATTAGCAGGTGCCAAGACGATTGTGTGGAATGGTCCAATGGGCGTGTTTGAGCATGAGCCATTTGCACAGGGAACAATCGGAATTGCCAAGTTATTGGCTGAATTGACTGCTGAAGGTGCTATTACTGTTGTAGGTGGTGGTGATTCAGCGGCAGCAGTAGGTCAGTTAGGGCTTGATAAAAAATTGACCCATATTTCAACTGGTGGCGGAGCATCGCTTGAGTTCCTTGAAGGGAAAACCCTTCCCGGAATAGCCACTTTGACTAATGCTTCAAAAGTAGAGGCAGTCTGAAATGCGTGAACAGATTATAGCTGGAAACTGGAAACTGAATGGAACAATTCCTGAAACTGAGAAACTTTTGGGTGAATTATCTTCAAAAAGTTGGGATAGCTCAAAAGTAACTGTCTTGGTCTGTCCTCCCTTTACATCGATAGTTGTTGCTGTTCAATCAGTTAAGGGGTCACCGATTAAGGTCGGCGGACAGGATATGTCAGAACATGATAGCGGGGCATATACAGCCGAAGTCTCAGCAGACATGCTATTGACAGCAGGGGCAACCCACGTTATATTGGGCCACTCTGAGCGTCGCCAGTATCATGCAGAGACCGATCAATTGGTAAATGCAAAGGCGAAAGTAGCTTTGGCGAAAGGTTTGACCCCGATTATCTGTGTTGGTGAAACACT
>JAJRUL010000003.1 GCA_024277795.1 Candidatus Zixiibacteriota bacterium | reverse complement strand
TAGCTCAATTGGATAGAGCGTCTGACTACGGATCAGAAGGTTGGGGGTTCGACTCCTCCTGGGCGTATTTTGTTTTACCTGTTTTATGGAGATCTACCTATTTGATAGCCATGACATTAGTTCGAAATGCGCTCTCAACTACTAAAATCATCCATTTGGCCGATAATAATGTACAATAGTTATGAATGTTTTGACAAACAGGTTGGTAATGCCCCGACATAACTAAGCTGATCTGCCGTTTGACAGATGTCGGAAAATGCCATATCTTGCGTCAATGAATCCAAGTTAACTCAGGAGTTTTATTTGATGAATGTACGTTTGACTTTATCTGCTATGCTTATCGCTCTTATTTGCCTCTCAGCCTCTATTGTGGCTGAACAAGGTAAAGCTGGAAATTCGACCTTACCAACCTCTTCTGTCGGTTATGTTCTGCTCGATGGTGTCACAGGGCTTCAGGGTGAAAAATCGATCAAAAGCGGTGAGCCTATTACATTCAGTTTACGAATGGCAAATACAGGTCCGAAGAGCATTATGGGACTTTCTCACGGTTTTCGAATCTATTCAAAAGATGGTGCTGAGTGGGGAACGACCAAAGCCGATACAACGACTGAATTAGGTCGCAAGCTATTTGACGGCGGTGTCTTTACCCCAATGTTCGGTATTACAGGTAAAGGAGCCGATACTGTTGGATTTGGTGGATTTGCAATCCAGAAGGGCGGTATGCAACCCGGATTTGATGCGGTAGCATTGCGTATCCAAATCGGACCGATCGATCAAAAATACGAAGGTAAAACAATATGCCTTGACTCCTGTTTCTACCCTCCAGGTGGAGCATGGATCTGGTCAGGCTACAAAACTCCCCCATCATGGGGTGGCCCATATTGCTACACAATTGGCGGTAAAGGAAAGTAACAACGCTTCCTATTTTCAAATATATGTAAGGCCGATGCTCAAACGTCGGCCTTTTTTTATACCCACGAATCAGCCTCAGCAACATAATTAAAACTGCCAACATTGTCTTGCAACTGGATACGCATTTGAATATATTGGCGCAATTATGGCTAAGGTAGATTTCTATTGTAGATATTTCTATAACCACTCTGGAACATAGTACAGTGGCTACTGATTCGATAATTAATACTACAATCGCCTGCTTCCATTGTGGGGACCCCTGTAAAGAGAAATCGGTACAACACAATGGGCATGATTTCTGTTGCTCGGGTTGCAGGTTCGTCTATGAACTACTTTCCAATGAAGGGATGGATGGATATTACGAGAAAAGTGATAAACCATTTGTCGGATTAAAACCCGACCAGTTCAACACCGACCAGAAATATGCATACCTGGATGAACAAACTATTGTCAACTCACTTATTGATTATTCAGATTCTTCACGCACCCATGTCACTCTGCATATTCCAAGTATGCATTGTACATCATGCATCTGGCTCCTTGAACAACTACACCGACTGAATCCTTCAATCCTGCAATCATCTGTTGATTTCCCAAAAAGGAAACTGATGATAGAATATGACCATAACCGTACTACTCTTCGACAACTCGTCGAATTGTTGACTTCTATTGGTTATGAACCACGTATTCGCCTTGATGCTACAAAAGACAATAAGAGCTCGAGATCAGACAGGTCAATCTATCTAAAAATCGGTGTGGCAGGTTTTGCTTTTGCCAATATCATGCTCTTCAGCCTACCCGATTACTTCGCAGGAAATGTCGGCCTTTCCAGTCATTTCTCAGCCCTATTCAGTTGGACAAGCCTGATTCTCTCCCTCCCCGTCCTCCTGTATAGTGCTAACGATTATTTTCGCTCAGCTTACATCGGATTAAAACAGAAGCAGATAACAATTGATTTACCGCTATCGATTGGCATTGCTGTCCTCTTCTCCCAAAGTCTCTACGATATCACTACAGGGACGGGATCGGGATATTTGGACTCGTTTTCGGGTTTAGTATTTTTTTTACTCATTGGGCGATGGTTCCAACAGAAGAGCTTTCAAGCGATATCATTTGAACGTGATTACACATCATATTTCCCGATTGCAGTTCTTAAACGATCAAAGGGCAAAGACAAGTCTGTTCCAGTTGACGATCTAATCCCCGGTGATCGGATCGTTGTCCGCAATCAGGAAATAGTCCCGACTGATGCGATTCTCCGCAATGGAACAGCTCACTTAAACTATCAATTTGTAACAGGTGAATCCGATCTGCAGGTGAGAAATGCTGGTGAATATCTCTATGCTGGCGGAAGACAAGAAGGCAGTGCGATAGAATTGGAAGTTGCTCGAAAAGTCTCGCATAGTTATCTGACACAACTCTGGAACAAACCGCCTGCTCATACTGACAAACATGAGAGAGCAATAGACTTTGCCGATAAGGTTGCACGATATTTTACTATCGTCGTTCTGTTCTTAGCATGCTCAGCAGGGCTTTATTGGCTCACCGTTAGCCCTACAAAAGCAACGAGAGTTGTTACTTCTATCTTGATAGTTGCCTGCCCCTGTGCCTTAGCTTTGACTGCACCTTTTGCGTACGGTATGGTAATGCGACTTTCCGCCAAACGAGGACTATTTCTGAAGAATAGTTCAGCAGTTGAAAAACTTGCCAAGACTGATATTATCTTGTTTGACAAGACTGGAACACTAACTGATACAAACTCGTATGAAATCGAGTATCATGGGGAAAAGCTTACTGCAAAAGAGCGTTCTGCAGTAAAATCACTCGCTTCTCAATCAACCCATCCTGTGAGTCGATATCTCGCATCACAGATTGATGAGCCTATCGGTCAGAATGTAATTGATTTTGACGAGGTTCCAGGACAAGGGATATCAGGAACAGTTGATAGTATAAAAGTCAAAATCGGGAACAAACGCTGGGTTGCAGAAACAGATACAATTGACGAATCAGTTGACAGCATCAGACAATCACAGGTTTGGGTCTCTCTGAATGGGCACGTGAAAGGGGCTTTCCACTTACAGTCAAAGCTTAGAAATAGTCTGGCAAGAACAATCAAAGACTTAAAGAAGAAATACCAGATTGCACTTCTTAGCGGAGATCAACCCAGAGATGAAGAGCGACTTCAATCCATTTTCGGACAGGAATCACAACTCTCTTTCAACAAAACTCCATTTGAAAAACTGGAATACGTAAAAAAGTTACAACGTGAGAACAAACGAATATTAATGATAGGTGATGGACTGAATGATGCGGGGGCACTAAAGCAGGCAGATGTTAGCATATCAATATCTGATGACACGGCAGTATTCGCTCCTGCCTCAGACGGGATTCTCAAAGGTTCCGATTTCGATCAATTACCTGACCTGTTATCTTTAGCAGGAAGAAGTGTTAAAGTGATCAAAATCGGGTATGCTCTCTCCTTCCTTTACAATCTGGTTGGTTTGAGTTTTGCGGCTACTGGAAATCTAACACCTGTTGTCTCGGCTATCTTAATGCCGATTAGCTCAGTCTCAGTAGTCCTTTTTGCAACTATAGCGACCAAAATAGCTTCCGGCAGTAAAAGAGAACAATTATGAGTGTTATTTTTATCTTAATAGGTGCCTCTCTCTTACTGGCAATCGGCTTCCTGATCGCCTTTTTCTGGGCTGTTCGAAATGGCCAATATGACGACACATATACACCTTCTGTAAGAATATTGTTTGACAATGAGCAAGAATCTTCCAAGCATAGAAAGAAACAATCGAGATCAATGGAGAGTTAGCCAATGGCGGTTGAAACATTTCATTATGACAATAAGATAGTACGAAATTTCGGCGTTGCAGCTTCATTTTGGGGGCTGATCGGAATGATCGTTGGATTGCTGGCCGCACTTCAACTTGTCTTTCCGAGCCTGAATTTTAACCTGTCATACACAACCTTTTCACACATAAGACCGATTCACACAAATGCTGTGATTTTTGCCTTTGTCGGAAATGGTATGTTTATGGCCATCTATTACTCACTACAAAGACTGTGTAAAGCAAGACTGTTTAGTGACCTGCTAAGTAAACTGCATTTTTGGGGTTGGCAACTTATCATTGTCGCTGCCGCCGTTTCACTTGCCATGGGTTACACAACAAGCAAAGAATATGCTGAATTAGAATGGCCGATAGATATAGCTATTGCCGTTGTATGGATATTCTTTGGTCTGAACCTCTTTGGTACTATTTTCAAACGTCGTGAACGACATATGTATGTAGCTCTGTGGTTTTACATCGCAACATGGGTCACTGTTACCGTACTCCATGTTGTCAACTCAATCGAAATCCCTGTTTCATTGATGAAAAGCTACTCCATGTATGCAGGGGTTCAAGATGCTCTTGTGCAATGGTGGTATGGACACAATGCTGTCGCGTTCTTCCTTACAACCCCGTATCTTGGTATGATGTACTACTTTCTGCCGAAAGCTGCAAATAGACCTGTATTTTCCTATCGTCTGTCGATTCTTCATTTCTGGGCTTTGATCTTTCTCTATATCTGGGCTGGCCCACATCACCTCCTCTACTCTGCACTACCTGACTGGGCACAGACCTTAGGTATAGTCTTCTCAATAATGCTACTTGCTCCGTCATGGGGTGGAATGCTCAACGGTTTGCTCACATTAAGAGGAGCATGGGATAAGGTTCGTGATGATGCCGTACTGAAGTTTATGGTTGTCGCCGTTACTGCATACGGTATGGCAACTTTTGAAGGACCGATGCTCTCAATTAAAAGTGTCAATGCGTTATCCCATTTTACCGATTGGACAATCGCCCATGTTCATGTTGGAGCACTCGGATGGAATGGTTTTCTGACTTTTGGTATTCTCTACTGGTTGATCCCTCGCATATACAATACAAAGCTCTATTCCCATAAACTGGCAAACTTCCATTTCTGGATCGGATTCCTCGGTATTCTCATTTATGCTCTTCCGCTATATTTCGCGGGGATCACTCAGGGACTCATGTGGAAAGAGTTTACTGCGGATGGTTTCCTACGCTACCCGAATTTCCTTGAAACTGTTCTGCAGATCATCCCGATGTATGGAATCAGAATCGTGGGCGGATCTCTCTATCTGACGGGTGTAATTCTCATGCTCTTTAACCTGCGTAAAACGATGAAATCAGGATCTTTAGTTGCAGATGAAGAAGCGCAAGCACCTGCTCTTGAAAAAGCATTCAACCCAACAGCTGATGATCAGACTGCTCATCGCTGGCTTGAACGTAAACCTGTACAATTCCTCATATTAACAACTGTTGCTATCATAATAGGTGGAGCCGCTGAGATGATTCCAACGTGGCTCGTAGACTCCAATATCCCAACTATAGCTTCAGTAAAACCGTACACCCCGCTCGAACTACAAGGACGCGATGTATATATTGCTGAGGGATGTAACAACTGTCATTCACAGATGATCAGACCGTTCAGATCTGAGACTGAACGTTACGGTGAATACTCAAAGGCAGGTGAATTTGTCTATGATCATCCGTTCTTATGGGGTTCTAAACGAACAGGACCCGACCTTCACCGTGTAGGAGGGAAATACCCAGATGCATGGCACTATCGCCATATGGAAGACCCGACATCTATGTCCCCCGGATCAATTATGCCTTCATATACATGGTTGATAACAAATAGAATCGACCTTGAGTCCACACCTGCTAAAATCCGGGCAATGCAATCATTGGGTGTCCCATACCCTAAGGATTATGCCGACAAAGCAAATCAAGACTTGTCTAAACAGGCTGAAGGGATTGTAAATAGATTGAAAGAGAGTGGTATTTCAGTTAACGCAGAGACTGAAATCATTGCTTTGATCGCCTATTTACAACGACTAGGTACTGATATCAGAGCGGATTCACCTCAGACAAGCGGAAAGTAATGGTATCATAAATGATCAAAGAAGCATTACAAACTGTTGGCTCAGTTGAGATCTATGCAGTAATCGGTTTGATGATCTTTATCGTCTTTTTCATTGCTGTCATTGTCTGGACTGTCCGCCTAGATAAGACCTATGTACAAGAAATGGGAGAGCTACCTCTTGCCAATTCAACAGAAGAATCGTTTGAAGGAGATAGATATAATGTCTGAAGATAAGTTACTCAGTCATGATTATGACGGAATTCAGGAGCTGGATAATGATCTCCCCCGATGGTGGTTGTGGATGTTTATCATCTCAATTGTCTGGGCAGTACTCTACGTGTTCTACTATCATGTCGCCTCAATCGGCTATCTTAGTGCTGATGAATACAAGCTCGAAATGGACCCATCATATGTGCGAGTTAATTCAGCAGATACAAAACTGCTCGGTATTGCACCTGAATATCATTCTCCTTTGTTTAATCCTTATGGAGATGTCACCCCGTATTCAAAAGCAATGGGGATAGAAACTGAAGCATTCGTACGTGTCACCCGTGAGACCGATACGCTTGAATATGTCGCCTTGACTGACGCTGAGGATATTTCTCAAGGGCATGAGATTTTCGTCAAGAAGTGCTCAAATTGTCATGGAGTAAATGGAGAAGGTGGGGTCGGACCAAACCTGACTGATGATTACTGGCTTCACGGTTCTTCGATGACTGATATTACAAAGACAATTCTCTATGGCTTCCCGGCAAAAGGAATGATTTCATGGCGTGGATTCCTTACTGACAAACAGATACTGCAGGCAGCTAGCCATATTCTGACTTTACGAGGTACCAACCCACCGAATGCCAAAGCACCACAAGGAGAATTGGTAACCGATTGATGAGGTTCTATGTCCGACGCATCGCAGTCAGACCGATCATCGTTTCGTGATTCGCTCGCTTCGGTAGATCAAAAAGGTCGACGCATCTGGATCTACCCCACAAAACCTGTGGGGGGATACCATCAAGCAAGGGTACTTGTTGCAACTCTTCTCATAGGCTTCCTGTTTATTGCACCTTTTCTAAGACTCGGTGGCAATCAACTCCTCCAATTTGACATAATACATCGCAAGTTTTTTATCTTCGGACTGGCCTTTTGGCCACAGGATTTTCATCTATTTGTACTGATCACTATCGCTATAGCTATTTTTGTGATTCTTTTCACAGCCGCATTCGGTCGAATCTTCTGCGGTTGGATGTGTCCACAGACAATTTTCATGGAGATGGTTTTCAGAAAAATCGAGCAGTTGATTGAAGGCTCGGGTTCACGACAACGGAAATATGACATGCAACCTATGACGGCAGGAAAGCTAGCCAAGAAACTGCTAAAACATGGCATATTTTTCAGCATATCATTTCTGATCGGTAACACGTTTCTTGCCTACATTATCGGTGCCGATGAAGTTATACGGATCGCAACGGAACCACCAGACCAGCATGCTGTTGGACTGCTCTTCATGATTGTTTTCTCTTTGATATTCTACGGTGTTTTTGCTCGACTACGGGAACAGGTTTGTACTCTTATTTGTCCTTACGGACGGCTTCAATCTGTCCTGCTTGATAACAACTCAATAGTTGTTCACTATGACTTCAAACGAGGAGAACCAAAAGGTCCATTTGTTACTGAGGAAAAAAGGAAAAATGAAGGTGATTGTATTGACTGCCTGTCATGTGTAAAGGTCTGCCCAACAGGTATAGATATTAGGAATGGAACCCAACTCGAATGTATTAATTGTACAGCTTGTATAGACGCGTGTAATCGAGTTATGGAGCGTGTAAAAAGACCAACAGGACTTATTCGATACTCATCCTATAACGGAATTGCAACAGGAAGCTCTTTTCGATTTACGGGTCGACTCGCTCTTTATACTGCGGTACTTGGATTACTTCTCACAATTGTTACTGTACTCATGGTTGTACGTACAGATGTTGAAGCAACAATCCTTCGTGCAAGCGGAAGCACATTTGAAGTATTGGATACGGGTCAGGTACGAAACATCTACACCGTTAAGATTATAAACAAAACTTCGCATGAGATGGATATAGACCTAAAACTGAAATCAAAACCTGGGATACTAAAACTACTTGGCCCGGAACTTGAAGCGCCACCAAACGGATTGACTGAATCTGTCTTCGCAATACTGATTGACTCCAAAGAGCTGTATGCAGCAAATAAGATAATTGAAATTCAGATACTTGACCACAACAAAGTGATCGAAGAGGTACGGACTACTTTTGTTGGACCACTCCCGGAGAACAAATGACAAATAACAAAAAAAAGAAGTCAGTATG
>JAJRUL010000173.1 GCA_024277795.1 Candidatus Zixiibacteriota bacterium | reverse complement strand
CGAGCAATTCGTCCCGGGTTTGGTTTACCGCCAAAGTTTATCTCGAGTTTTGTTGGGAAGAAGGCAAGGAAACAAATTAGAAAGGGTACGCCTGTCAGTTGGGATTTGCTCGATTGAGAGTAGTTTACTGCAGGGCAGAAAGAGAATATGTTGCAGAGACTGAAAACAATTATTAGCAGGATTGTTCCGTGGACAGTAAAGCGATTCGTGTATCGTTTTTTAGCAGTTCGCTATATTACATCTCTTAAAAGACCATCTGATCGAACAAAAAAGACGCTTGTCATATTGAATCACTTTTTTGATCAGGATGTACGAGCACTCAATCTTTCAAATGAACGTTTCAATCTTGTTGTTATTGATACTGTAACTTTGTTTCGGGGAGCAAAGATATTTTTCGACCGTGACATCAGAGAACTGCATTCACCCTATGACCATGCAGACAAAAAGTTTGTGGCACTCTATCGTAAGGAATGTCAACTCTATTTTAATCATCTCAAAGAACAAACGGGCTGTGACCTGATTGTCACAGCATCAGATATATTTTATTGGATACGAGAGTTTATTGCTATTGCCAGAGAGCAATCAGTTGAAACAGTCGTTCTTGATAAAGAAGGAACTCTTTCACCACATGATTTTGTGGCTGAGGCAGAGCGGATTGCAAAGTCTGCGCCGTTTATCTCCTCTCATATCTATGTCTGGAGTGAACGGCAAAAAGAATTCTGGACACGAATTGGTGCGAAGAAGGAGCAGATCAGTATAATCGGTCAGCCTCGTTCTGACCTCCTGCACAAGGAGAGAAGAAACGAAGTAGACCGCTACTTTCCCAAAAAACAACCTATTATTACGCTGTTTTCCTATATGGATGACGCTTACATCCCAGTCGAGTTGATCGTTGCCGAAAAGCTAACTTGGGAAATGAAGAAGCCGACTCATGAAGAGATTCACAGATTAGCGAGTTTGCATACTGAATATAATTTTGTTGTAAAAACTCATCCGCAACAACCAGACCTGCAACAACTGCAGTCAGAGTATGATCGAGAGAACTTGAAAGTAATAGGCGGGTCAGCCATAGCGAATGAACTGCTACAACGCTCAGAGTTGATAATAGCTTTTCAAACAACAGCAATCATTGAGGGGATGTTTTTAGGGAAAAATATAATTTATACATACTGGGATAAACTGATCGAAAGACTTCAAGGTGATCTGCTTCCATTTCACGAGGCAGAAGGAATTCGCATTGTACGCTCGTTTCCTGAATTCAAATCTCTCTGTTCCCGCTTTCTCAATGGTGACAGGTCAGATTTTGAGTTTACGGCAAAACAAAAAGCAGAACGTGATCGTTTTGTAAACAGATATTTATATAAGCCAGACGGACAAGTGTGTAAGCGTTTCTTCTCTCACGTTGAAAAGATGCTAGCATGAAGAAACTATTTGGTAATACTCTATTCTCCGGCATTGATGCTGTTATTCTGGTTGCGCTCAATCTCTTCGCAACTCCAATACTGATCCGCTCACTTGGTACTGCTGAATATGGTGTCTTTGTATTTCTCAGTATTTTCAGCACCTATGGTCTTTTGTCCTTTTTTGACCTCGGTATGGAAGGTTCGCTATTGAATTATGTAGCGCGGTATGAGGCGGCAGAGGAGAGTAGTAAGATTCAAGACAGTTTGTCTGTTGCTATTCTTTACTACGGCGGTATCGGTATACTTCTTGGCGGAGCATTATTTTTTCTTGCTGACACAATTACAGCTCGCTTTATCGATGAATCAGGCTTACTAAACCGTAATGATGTCCTCCTTGCATCGAAAATCATATCTCTTAACGTTTTTATTCAGTTTCTCACTCTCCCTTTTAATGCAGTACTTCAAGGGTTGAGACGATTCGTTATAACCAAGTCCATGAATTCCCTGCTAATGATCCTGCAATATATTGGGTTGATCACAGTTGTGATTTACTTTAAGGAAATCAGCACTGCCTTTCTTGTGATTCTTTGTATTACATCGTTGAGACTGGCACTGCTTATTTTTATAACCCGCTTCAGGACTTCTCACTTTAAGAATATGCGTTTTAGAATTCGCTCGGATATCTTTCGTTCTCTTTTTAGCTATAGCTCAATATTACTTGTAAGTCGAATTATAGGTATCATCTTTAACCAGATGGACAAGTTTCTCATTTGGCTGTTTCTTGCAACGACTCAGATGGCTGTTTATGATATAGTGGTCCGACCTGCAAATTTGATACGACTTTTGATCACAACTGTAAACTCAGCAATTATCCCTGAGGTCGCACATTTACATGAAAAAGGAGATAAGCAAAAGATTAGAGAGCTATATATTCGCCTTGTAAGATATACATACCTGTTGATGTTGCCAATTATATTGATGCTGTTTGTGTGGATGCATGATATTCTGACTTTCTGGGTTGGCTCGGAACTTGCGAGCAACTTCAATCTTGCGTGGATAATCCTAACAGTTTATCTACTTTCGCCAATAGGTGCGGTTGCATCAACTATGGCGGTCGGTTTAGAATTGGTGAAGAAAGTGTTATGGATATCAATTGTTGCAAGTATAATTAATGTTACGCTCAGCCTTTCACTCTTGCCGATATGGGGGTTAGCAGGGTTATTACTTGCCACACTTTGTGCAGAGCTGTTTATGGCTGTTCCATATTATAGCTTCATGAAAAAAACTGTCGATCTCAAAATCAGACAACTCATATTCCCCATCATATGGCTGTTCGGTTTAGCACTTCCTTTTACTGGTGTCGCACTGCTGGTTTGGAGATTCTATAGCATGAAACCATATGTTTGGATTCCAGCAGTCGCTTTACTAACTGCTTTACATTATTTTATGCACTATCGTCTTTTGTTGGACGATGAAGAACGGCGATATTTACTTGCAAAGTTACGACTTGGCAAAGCAGTACCTATACTTAGTTCTGAGGTGAAAGTATGAATATTGTGTT
>JAJRUL010000172.1 GCA_024277795.1 Candidatus Zixiibacteriota bacterium | reverse complement strand
CTGTAAAGGTATGCAACCCCCACTCCAAGCCCAATCAGCGTGAACATATTTGGACTACGATTGACAATCGACTGCCAACCACGAATAAAAAATGGCCATGCACCCCAAAGAACAACAGGAGTTGCTATCAGCAGTTCAATCAGTACAAACGTACCCGCAGATGCAAAAGTTTGTAACCATGTATGAACAGCAGGTATCAAACCTCCCATTGCTATAAACAATAAAGGTATCGATAAGACTGTTGACACCCAGAAACGGCGAGTCATCTGTTGTAGTTCCGGATTCTCCTGTTCATCTGCAGTAATTGTTCGAGATTCCAAATGCATCCCACAGATCGGACAATCGCCCGGTTCATCTTGAACTATTTCAGGGTGCATCGGGCAGGTATATTCAACCCGCTCTGCCACAATAGGAGATTTTGGTTCAAGAGCCATTCCACACTTTGGACACTCACCCGGACCCTGCTGAATTATTTCAGGATGCATAGGACATGTATATTCAGCCTCATTACTGTCAATAGATGTGGTTATTACTTTACTCTTCTTTTCATCATTACTATGATGTTCATGATCACATTTTGTGGCATCACTATCATCCAGATAGTGATCAGGTGCAGTATCGAATTTTTCTTTACATCCCGCTGAACAAAATATGTAATCTTCGCCGTTATACTCTGAGCGAAATTTGCTGTCACTGTTGACACTCATCCCGCATACGAGGTCATGAGCTTTCACAATCAACTCCTGTCGTCATAAAACTTTTCTTTCCCATCTCTATACCTATATTCCCTGGCTTGTTTCGAAACATGCCAGCTATGATAATAGTAGTCGTAACATCAGACTTACATGATACTGTACGAAAACTATATAGTCTTATTTGTGTTTTCATTTCTTGTTTCCCGATTGGGTTTCATCTCTGAGATACCATGGTAGTTTCAATCGCTTTGGAAAAACAAGAATAAACTCTATCATATATTCATCTTCCCATCGAAACCGTACATCACCAAAATGATTGTTCATAACATTTAATACCGGGACTAAATCATATTCGTGATGATACTCACTGCTTAATTCAGCCAATTCACTATGATATTTAGAATCAAGAGTAATTTTACCCGTTGAAGCACCAATCCACGCATACGATGAAGACTGGCCTGTAAAGAGTGTCAGTTCAGATGCTCGACGATTTCTTTCAACTAATGATCCAACGAGTTGATGAAGTACTCCCGTTACTGCATCTCTATTGAGATCAGCGAGTATCTTAATCTCCTGAGCTTTCTTATATAACTTTACCCCTTTTATACTCAAACCCGTATCTACTTGTGAGGCAAACTTGAACATTATATCGTTGAGGTTTTGTTTCTTTAATCGTAATCGTTTTCTCTCTACAAGTGAGATCAGATCACTCCGTACCGTTTCTATTCTTTTCACCTCATCTCTAATAATGTGAAGCGATGATTGAAGGGCTGCATTATTACGCTCCATCGGTTCAAGTGCCATTAACATACCTTGAATTGCACGAAGAGGACCTTTTAATGATCTGATGATTGAGCGTGAAAGATTTCCGAATAGAGCCATTCTTTAATATGATTGTAGCAACTGATGGTTACGAACCTTCTGCTCAAACAAATAACCTGCACACCATCCAACAATAAAGAAAAGAGAGATTTCAATAATCTGATTTAGTTGGTATTCAGGATGTTCTTGCCATCCAAGTAGGATGTGTGGCAAATATACCGCACCGCTTATTATTGATACAATGATTCCACCTCTTACACCAAATTTATATGCAGCCCAGATTATTGGGATATAATACAAACGTTGAAGGACATTATGAATAACACTATACTCTCGCGGAGTAAGATAGTGACCAATAGTGACACCTGCGAGTATTATACCTAAGATCCATGTTAGTTTGATATGTACCGTGGAAAAGAATGTTGTCTTAGGTGATGCAGAGTCAGATGTTCTTTGTCCTGATTCTTGTTTCATTGTTATGTCAGTCTCAGTTTGTCGTAACCTATCGATTGTTGATAGCATATTCATGAAGACTCTTCCTCAATAGTTGTCGACCTCGATACAATCTTGATTTTACTGTTCCAAGGCTAAGGTCTGTTTGTTGTGCAATTTTCTGATATGGTAAATCACTAAAGAAATACATAAGAACAATTCTACGAAATTTACTTTTGAGCTGACCGATAGCAGAATGTAAATCTGCATCAAATGTTTGCGACATCATATCCTGCTCCGGAGAGGGAATAAACATCGGGACTAGAGCATACCGAGATAGCTCTGCCTCAGGTATTACATCAATATTGACAGGGAATGCCCTTCTGGATGCCAATCGCCATTCATTAATATGTTGATTGTTCAGTATCTTCAGGAGCCATGCACGACAGTTTGTTCCAGGAGTGAACCGACCCCAGTAATGAAATGCTCGCAACAATGTCTCCTGAACTAAGTCATCAGCATCCATACAGTTTCCCTTCAGCCTTAAAGCTTTCTTCTTCAATACTGAGAGATGTGGCAAGACTTCTTCTTCAAATTGTAGTTTTTGTGCACGCATAGTTTCTTCTCTCATACTTCAATCATTTCAAAAGGAGCATTTTTCCAATTGAGTAGTTCTCATCTGCCAGCAGGACATAAAAATACACACCACTTGCTACTTCGTCGCCATTATTAGCGATACCATCCCATTCCAGTTTATGTCTCCCTGCCTTTTGCAAATCATTCTTTAGAGTTTTTACTCTATGTCCAAGGATATCATAAACAACTGCATAAACACCCGCCTCTTCAGGTAGGTCATACTCAATTGTTGTAGTTGCATTAAAAGGATTTGGATAGTTTTGTCGCACCTCGAAATATTCTGGTCTGCTACTTTGTTTCGGTGTCGACATTGTGGAATCATTCAAACGACCAAGCGTTGAAAAGAGAACACTACTTTTCTTCTGTACCAAAAGATCGTTTGCTTGGGCGTTAAGAAACATGAGCATTATAACTCCGAATAAGGGTATCAAATAGCTTCGCATTGTTCACCTCCACAATTCTATCGTATCCGATACTCTTTAGAGCATATACCATGCCAGAAGGAATCAGGGATCTTCATTGTAGATGTAACGTCTGTAGTACCAATATATTACACACTATATTATTTGATTTTTCATAAAGGAGAACATTCGTACTGATTGTACTGAAGAAGAATAATATCCAATTTTGGATAATACTCTATTAGGCTATAGAGGATTAAGAAACGAATAGTCGTAATGTCTACCACAACCAAGAACGCATAGATATAGACATACTGACAGTTATACCCTTGTAGAAAACAAGCTCTGTTACAAGATCTAATCGAACATTGAGTGATTATTTGTTAGATGTGTGTTATGGAAACGTTCCGCCAAGCAATAAAGATCGTATTATAAAATAGGGGCGGGCCGATATTGTGTAACAACATACTACTACACACGCGTCACAATACCGACCCTTCGGGGAAGATAGACTACTTTTATTGTCCGGTCATAAAATGATATGAATGATATTGATCTCCTGCATGATGAGGGCCCATCATTCCTCCGTTATGATCCATCATACCACCTTCATCCATAAAAATCATATGCTCCTCATTCGACATCATTCCTGATGCAGGAGTATATTCACAACTGTCAAGAGTTGCGTTCCAACTAAAGCTACCCGGCATTGCAATTGAATCCATCCAGTTCATCATGTGATCCATGTCACCCATGGTCATATTTCCCATTCCTCCATGATGAGCTGTTGTATCCATCCACATATGCATTCCAGCACCTTCCATAAGGTGCAGGTTGTTCATCACAGACAGTGTATCCATTTTTCGATTGAACTTCACCGCAATAGATGCTGATGTTGACACACCGACTTCACCATCATTCGGATAAACTCTTAAGATAGCAGTGCTCACACCACTATTTGACATTGCATTGTGATGATCATTATCACAACCAAAGGCAAAGACCAATAGAGTAACGAGTGCTATCGTAATAAAAATCAATTTAAGATTCATAACAACTATCCTCCTTCAATCAATCAAAATGTAAAATGGTCAGGGCCAAAAACCAGCATCGCTCCAATATGGCCTGTTATACCGACCAAGACAGCATTCACACCGAGTGATATCCTGTAAGCAAGCATCGTTTGATGAGATGATTTCTGTAACAAGCGTTTGCCAAAATACGCAGTCAACAGAGTAACAACACCTGTTGAAATCCCTAACAATCGATGCCATGTAAAATAATCGATAAGAAATGACGGGTAAGTTGCTGATGAACCTGCCGCCAAACCTAACGCAACAGTACCAATTCCTGTAAGAGCCGCCAGATAAATACTATATACAGATACATAATCCATTGTCTGTATTTTAAGAAATGCCCCTAAGATAGAAAACAATAGTGCGGACAAAATCAATGCTATCGGAAAGTGAGTGAGCATTGGATGAAACTTACCAGCAAAAGATACAAGCGACGATTTATCTCCATGATCGGTATCATGGTCATGAGACGCTTCACTTCCTCCCCCATGATCATCACTTGTCACCCCAGCTACTTTTTCATCGTGCTCATGTGGACTGCTTTCATGATTCTCTAAGGATTGTTGCTCTATCGTATCGGGCATTTGCGAATCAAGATTAGCCAAATACGCATCCGGGTCTTTTAGAAAATCTTTCTTACAGTTATTACAGCAGAAATAAATCCTGCGATCCTGATAATCGAGAAAGAATTGCTTCTCTGCTAATTCATTCGTTGTCACAGGACAATATTGATTTGTCAATTCACTTGCTTTTGCAGATGATACTGACAACAAGAGCATCGTATATAATAGCAACATCATAATCAGACCAACGTGTATCAGTCTTAACTGAACACTTCTACTTGCTACTTGGTTTCTGTTTCTCATTCTGTTACCTTCTTCTTTCTCAATCGCATTTCAGCAAGAGCACAGTAAAGGGTTGGAACAGTAAAAACCGTTACAAGCACAACTGTCATTCCGCCAAATGATGGGATCGCCATTGGGATCATTACGTCTGCTCCACGCCCTGATGATGTCAAAACAGGAATCAAGGCCAGAATAGTCGTTGCCACAGTCATGAGAGCAGGACGTATACGACGCTTGCCAGCTTCAACTGTTGCTTCACGTATGTCAAAAACTGTAGACGGTTTCTTGCGATCAAAGACCTGCTTTAAGTATGTTGATATAATCACACCATCATCAGTAGCAATGCCGAAAAGTGCTAAGAACCCGACCCATACGGCAACAGACAAATTGTAAGCACGTATTTGGAACAGCTCTCGAAAATCAACACCAAACATTGATATATTCAGGAACCAATCCTGCCCATACAACCATAGCATCAAGAATCCGCCAGCCCAGGCAACAAAGATGCCCGAGAAAACCAAAAGGGTTGTTGAAACTTGCTTGAATTGGAAGTACAAAATCATAAAAATAACGATCAATGCTAAAGGCAAGACTATCATCAGTCGCCTTTCTGAACGTATCTGATTCTCATAGCTCCCGGCAAATACATAGCTCACACCCGCCGGAATATCAAATTCACCATCATCAATTTTCCCTTGTAAATACTTCTGTGCATCTTCAACAACATCAACTTCAGCATAACCGGGCTTCTTGTCGAAGATTACATAGCCAATCAGGAACGTATCCTCAGCTTTGATAACCATAGGACCGCGAACAAACTTAATCTCGGCAAGTTCAGTCAATGGAACCTGTGTCCCATCTTTTGTTGGGATGAGAATCCTACCTAGATCTTCAAGTGTTGTGCGAAGCTCACGAGGGTACTGTATCCGAACAGGGTATCTCTCTCGTCCCTCTACTGTTGTGGTAACACGTTTACCACCGATAGCAACTTCTATTACATCCTGTACCTGTCGAATAGTCAGACCAAAACGAGCGATTGCTTCACGATCAATATCAATTTCAAGATACGGCTTACCAACAATACGATCTGCGAACACAGCAGCGGGCTCTATTGATGGTACCTCCTTAAGATATTTTTCAATGCTCAAGCCAACCTTCTCTATAGTTTCAAGATCCGGTCCCTTGACCTTAACACCCATCGGTGCACGCATACCTGATTGGAGCATAACAATTCGTGCGGCAATCGGTTGTAACATCGGTGCTGACGTCGTTCCGATCAGTTTACCCGCTTTCACGATCTCATTCCAGATATCTTTTGGTGTTTTGATATGTTCGCGCCAGTTACGATATGGACGGCCATCATCATCAGGAATCAATTCACCAAATTCATCCCTGACAAATTCTCCTGCCTCCTCATCGTATCGGAACTCAACCCTATGACCGTTTTTATCAACGATATATTCAGGTTTATAATTAATGACCGTTTCAATCATAGAAATTGGCGCAGGATCAAGCGGTGTTTCTGCTCTTCCAAGTTTACCAACTACTAAATCAATTTCAGGAATCGCAGTAAATGCTTTATCTTGTAACTGAAGAATATCTAAAGTTTCACCGATTGAACCATGAGGCATCGTCGTCGGCATATACAAAAACGATCCTTCATCAAGATCAGGCATAAACTCCTTCCCAAGTCCGGGGAACGTATGATTCAACTTTGAAAAGACAGGATTCGATTTTAGCCAACTCGGAACAAATCCCGTCATTGTATCTATACCCAACCATACTGAACCGCCGATGAATATCAATATTACAGGTAATAAGAGGAACTTAACTTTGTTGGCCAGACACCAACGTAATATCGGTTCATACCAATTGATAAGCAGTTGAAAAAGTGCTAACACACCGCCCATCATTAGGACGACAAAGATAAAGTTAAGTATTGCTCCTGCCTGTACACCGAGTGGTTCCCAGTGATTCGCGAGAAATCCCGCAACGACTAATACAATAAGATAGTTAAAAATTCTCGGTAAGGTTGATTGGAATCGTGAAGGGATACGATCCTTGAACCGCAAATAAGTAGCAAAGAGAATCAACCCGAGACTTGTCAACCAGAATGACCAGAACATCATAACAACGCCTGCCAGTATCAAACCAAGCGGTAGGTATTTCTTCGTTGTTGCAAGACTTGGTTTTCTACCAAAAAGAACGTGTGCAAAGGTTGGAAGAATTGTAAGTGCAATAACAACTGACGCAAGTAGTGCAAACGTTTTTGTGTATGCCAACGGCTTAAACAGCTTCCCTTCTGCTGCTTCCATTGTAAAGACAGGCAGGAATGATACAACAGTTGTGGCAATAGCAGTCAATACCGCAGAGCCGACCTCTGATGCCGCAGTGAATATAACTTGCCGTCGATTTGCATCAGGAGGGGCTAAATCCAAATGTTTCAGGATATTCTCGCACACAACTATCCCCAT
>JAJRUL010000171.1 GCA_024277795.1 Candidatus Zixiibacteriota bacterium | reverse complement strand
GAGTTGATCAAGCTTGGAATATTGTTCACTGGTCAACTTCAGTTTTGCGCGATTGGTTTTGCGTGCCATGGCTACCCTCACAGTTTTTCTCTGTATTGTAGCCGAATAAGAGTATTTTGTAAATATTTTAACGAAACGAACTACTGGTTGGTCAGATTGATGATCATTCATACCCTCTTCCAGCTCAAGCTACCTAGCTTTGAATTGTTTTATATGTAAGCGCCTTTTCTAGCATATTATTGGTTTCAGCTAAGTTAGTTGACCCTTTTGGATTTTGATATCCCATAAAGTTTCAGTAGGTCTTTTTCATTTTTTCTATGCTCTATGGGTGATACCACCACAATAGTGCGGTCCTCCAATTCAAATGTAATAGGCGCATCCTTTGTTAAGGCATTATCAATAAGTTTGGACATTTCCTTGAAGTTGGCAAATAGCTGTCCATTGACTGATATCACTCGTTCGTCAACTGCGACATCTTGATAGCCTGCTGTCATGTCAGAGGACAATAGCCCATTGATAATGACAACCTGCTCGTCAGCAAGGTTTTTGTAGCTGTACAGATATTTCGACAGCCGGGGGGGAGCCTTCATTTTCACATCATCCCCCCATGTTTTCAGGTAGTCGTAGGACAATGGTGTGAATATTATTCCGGCAAGAATGTAGTATTCGGGGGGCGAGTCGTACTGCGGAGGTTTAATTGCTCTGATAGAGCCCCTTTTTTGGGTTAGAAGGATTGGGAGCATCATTTTCCGGCCATCTCGCCAGATTACAACAGTAGCAGTCTCGCCGACCTGTCTTTTGCTGAAGTAGTAATCGTACTGAACTCGCAATCCTGGTCTGAGCAGAATGGACGCATCACTTGCTATAGGGTGGTTGTCGATAGTAAGAAGAACATCTCCTGGTCTTATAATGCCATCGGCTGAACTTCCAGGGATGACCTTAAACACGTAGACACCTGTTTCTGTATTGGGAATGTGGACACTTTCTCTAAGGATTCTGTTTTCTAGAGGTTGTGTGGCAATTCCATCGTCAGGAAAACCATCGTAGCTCCCATCCTCCAAATCTGCGATGAAGTGTTCAATGATAGGAACTGGAATAACGTAGCCAATATTTTCAGCATCCTTTCTTGTTTGCATGGCAACGCCAACAATTTTATCATCCATGATGACTGGACCACCGCTATTGCCACTGTTAACTGCAGCGTCAATTTGCAACCCAAGTAATCTCATCAAGCTGTGAGCATACTGAGTGACCTCGATGCGTGAAGTAATTCCTCTGGTTACGCTGAGCCCATTCCCACCTTCAGGGAACCCATAGACGACAACCTCATCCAAGAGCTCCGGTAGGACTCCGAGTTCAAGAAACTTAACTCCATCGAAAAAAGAATTGTCTTGGACTTGTAGCAACGCCAGGTCGGCATCATGCGAGACTGCTAGGACCTTGGCAATAAACCGGCGAGGATCTCCATTTCTTTGGACCTCTATATATGTCGCGTTGCTTATTACGTGGGCGTTGGTAAGAATTCGCTGACCTGAGATTACACACCCTGAGCCTGTTGATTCCGCTGTGCCGGATGTTTGCCAGGGAGAATCATAATTGTAGGTCACAGAGGTTGTGAAAACCTTGACGATTGCATCTTTGGTATTCGCGTAGCTTGGGTTCGGAGTCAGTAATGCCAGGCAGATCAGGAAAGTCAGCAGGTAGTGATTCATATTGTCCCCTCAGAGATTAAACTTTAAAGTGTTACTCAGGCTAAACAACCTTGGTTCGTTTTAAGTACAATTAATTTGATTGTCACAATATGTCATATCCGTAACGCTACTGACAAAGAGATTCACAAGGAACACCATTCTTGTCCTCTCTGGTGAGCGAGCTCGTCAGTCTTTGAGATATCGAATTTAAGGCACGGATTCATACTTCCCCCACTATGGCTTATCTCTGAATTCAAAAAGTTCCAGAAACTTGTTGCGGATTACCTCAAGTTCTGCCCTTTCGGTTTTCAATAATGAACGTACGCGATCACTTGCACTGCTGAGATCATGGTTCTTCTTCGCGAGGCGTTGATCGAGGTAGTTCAAGAAGGAGTTTTCTGGCGACTCAATATTCTCAACGGCTAACAGAGTCCCCGTATGATTAATACCAGTATCTTTTCGCCCCAAAGGACCAGCAATGTTTGCGAAGGGGTAAGCTTTATTCGGTTCGCGATGGGATGCTTTGCTATCTAAAGTTACATTTGAGACAAACTGTTCCAGCATTGTGTTTTCAGTCTCAGCGGGTTCTTGTGTCGGGACAATATAGATTGTCAGCTCCTCTAAATTATTCAGCGTTTTGATCCATTGACCGCCAGAATGAGGTGCCGGTGCGCCGAGCTGGTGTCCGTAGAACTGGTTTAACCTCTGAGTAATGGTCCTTCCTGTTTGTCCGATATAAAGAATAGTTTCCTCTGGTAGCCAGTACTGCTTGAGCCGGATTTCGATTGTCTCTACCGATGCCGGCTCACCATCAACCGCCAAACCCTGAGCTCTATTTATCCAACCTCTGAGTGCTCGCAGGTTTATTGATGGCCTGGCCATGACGCTGAGATGATCCTTGGTCGCGGCAATAGCTATGATGTAAACACCCTTGAAGCCTGATGAGACAGCCTCTCCCCACTTGTAAGTCTGGTCAATCTGCAAACCAACACTTTCAACTAATTGTCGGACGGTAGTAGGCACCTTGGCTCCCCCCTTTTAATGCTGTAACTGTTTCTTGAATCGCTTCCAGGCCACTTTCCCCAGCGGAATAGCTTCTATTATCTGTTCACAATGGGGACTATCTTTTATGGCTGTCAGCAAAGGACCACGATCCTGATTCAAATCAAAATAGCATCGAACGAACTGATATTTTTTGTCTTCCAAAAACTTTTGCCAGCGTTGTTCAAAGGATAAATTGAGGTCAATTTCAGGTTTGGGAGATTCTAGTTGTTCAACAAATTTTTGCAGGCAAGAAAGGACATTTACATAGCGCCATGAATGTATGGAGTCATCAATAACAGTCTGATCAACTCCAAAGAATTCTAGTGCCGAGACAACGGAAAAGAAATCCGCTAAACCGTTTCTGTAAATCTCTGATTTTGTCAGCTTTTCAAGCTTATCCTGTTGTAAGGGTTTGATAATTTCCTGCAAGGCTGAGCAATTACTGTCGAGGGGACGTATTTGGCAGCCAAGGTCAATTCCTTCAAGCCATTGTTGCAGGACCAGAGCAACCTTGGCATTTTCGAGGGAAATTTTCTTAGTTCGCAGGAACTCTTCCCGGATAATTTCGGTGAGGGCATTTTTGCCCATACTGGCAAGAGTTTCTTTGAATGCGGAATATTGAGGTTAATGACAAGCTTGACAGGGACAATTAGATTTAGATCATGCGGTGAGTAGGTCAGAGCATTTGAGTAGGAGCAGGTTGTCTTTAAACCAACCAATTATTGCTTGCGGACCTTTCAGAGTGGCAAGCTCTAAAGACTCTAATTTGTGAGACATTGCAATATCCTCTCAAAAAAATAGGGTCAGAACGGTCAGACTAAACTTCAAGGTATTTCTCGAGTAAAATGACTTTGGTCTATTTTAAGTGTAGGCAATCTTATTGTCACAATAAGTCATATTGATAATTCTACCGGCACAGAGATTCACACGGAACACCATCCTTGTCCCTATCCAGGCTGGATATGCCCAGGGTGAATTCGTCCTAACCTGCAAATCCAGCCACACTGTCGATCTAATCTTTGTGCTGGTCATATATCCGCGGATCGAGTATAAAGGAAACTCCTTCATCCTC
>JAJRUL010000170.1 GCA_024277795.1 Candidatus Zixiibacteriota bacterium | reverse complement strand
TTTGGGACAGCTATTTTCGGCTGGCTAATCTTCAAGGAGAGACCTACCTTAGCATTTTTGATTGCTGCCATCTTTGGTATCGTAGGTGTCGTTTTGTTAGTTGGAATTGGCAGTGATATTGTCTTCACATCGACCTATACCAGTGGGGTTATCTTTGGTCTTTTGACTGGTCTTGCCTATTCCTGTTACATCATAACGATTAAAAGTGCACGGCAACAAGATGAGTACCATGATGTTCTTTCACTCATGATGTGGGTCTCATTGTTTGGAGCTATCTTTATGGGGCTCGCAGTTTTTCTTTTTGAGTCAGATACGATGATACCTCCGTCGTTAGATTCATGGCTATACATTGTTGCACTTGCTTTGGTTGCACAGTCGGTTGGTTGGTGGGCTATTTCGTTTGCTTTGCCACGGCTTGTGGCTTCCAGATCAGGATTAGTTCTTCTGCTTCAGCCGATACTTGCGACTGTCTGGGGGTATTTTATTTTTTCAGAGAATCTGCTTTTCTCCCAAATTGTTGGGGCTGGGATCACCCTAATTGCAATCTATGTCGGGTCGGTTCGTCGATCGCAATAGAATGATACAGATAGAAAAAGGCGGTCGGAGAACGACCGCCTTTCATGCATAGGATTGGCAATAACGGCGCCTATCCTACCAGAACTTTCTCTAAACGTTCAATAATATAATCAGCTTCGTCTTCTGTTAGTGTAAGAGGAGGGCTTATCCGGATCGTGTGGCCATGACTGTCATTGGCCATAAGGCCGAGATCAAGCAATTTACGGCAGTAGCCCATTGCGTCGCCATCTTTGACTTCGATGCCGATGAAGAGACCTTTTGCACGAACCTCTTTAACACAATCAGAGCGAGAGGCAATATCTTTTATTTTGTCGGCCAGATATCCACCCACTTTGTTTGCATTGTCAACGAGCTTTTCATTTACAATTACGTCAAGGGCTGCATTACCTGCTACACAAGCTAAAGGATACCCGCCATAGGTAGAACCATCTGAACCGGGCTGGAAAGCCATGTCCATGAGCTTGCTGTTGGTTACAAAGCAGGAGAGCGGGATTGTTCCACCTGAGAGTGCTTTACCAAGAACAATACCGTCAGGGACAACGCCTTCATGTTCAAAACAGAACATTTTGCCTGTGCGTCCCAGACCAACCTGAATTTCATCAAAAATAAGTAGTAGGTCGTTTTGATCGGCAATTTCACGCAGACCTGCAAGGAAGCCTTCAGGTGCAGAGTACATACCACCCTCACCTTGCATCGGCTCGACTAAGATACCGCAGGTGTTCTCATTTACGAGCTTCTTGACCGCTTCCAGATCACCAAAATCGGCAACTTTGAATCCCGGAGTTAGTGGGCCAAAACCTTGTTTATATTTCTCTGAGGTAGAGAATGAGATGACAGTAATCATACGGCCGTGGAAGTTGTTTCCGAAGACAATGATTTCCTGCTTGCCATCAGCAATACCCTTGGATTTGTGGCCATAATAACGTGCCATTTTTATAGCCGTCTCAACAGATTCAACGCCACCGTTTTTGGGTAGGACTTTGTTTCCATTGTTACCAAAGCGGGTACCGAGTTGAGGAACCAAAGTAGCTAGCTTTTTTAGAAAAATAGCGAGTGAATCGGTGTATACGACATTCGATATAACCGAGGCATAGTTTCCCTGGAGAGCATCGACTAGCGCTTGGACGATTTTTGGGTGATGGTGCCCTTGGTTCGCCGCAGAATAAGCCGCTAAACAGTCGAGGTACTTCTTGCCGTCCTGACTATATAACCAGACACCTTCGGTCTTCCTAACAACGAGATTCTGTCGTCCGTAGTGATGAGCTCCAAAAGTTGATTCCCATTCGAGGATTGATTTATCTTGTTCGTTGGAAAACCCGAGTGTTGTCTCGGTTTGGGTTTTTACTTCGGCCATATCATTACCTCATAACCTTTCACAGTTTGTTGTCTATAAATTTACAGTCTCATAATATAGTAAAACGGATTTCAGGTTTCAAGCCCAGCGAAATGATTGGGCAAAGATTTTTTATAGTGGAATTGTAGCATTAATATGTGTTTTCCATTAGTGGAGTTGGTCAAAGAATGGGTAGAAACCCTGAATTATCGTAATAAAGAGTTCAGGTTTGAACCTAAATTCTTGATTTTTGTGTCTATTTAGCTATGTTTTTCCGACTTGGAATTATATTGGAGGTACAATGCCGAAAGTCATAGACAACATGCAGATAGGCCCGATGGTATGGAAGATGCGGGTCGAAGTCCCACACTTGGTTGAAAAGGCAAAAGCAGGACAGTTTGTAATACTAAGGGTTAACGAAGAAGGGGAGCGAGTGCCGATGTCCATTGCAGGGCTTGATCGTGAGAATGGACTGCTGACGATCATCTATCAGGTGGTAGGCAAGACCTCCGGTCTGATGACAACTATTGAAGATGGTGGTGAAATTGCTGACTGTGTTGGTCCGCTTGGGGTTGCATCCCATGTTGAGAAATGGGGGACGACTGTTGTTGTCGGTGGTGGAATAGGGATAGCTCCCGTGTTCCCGATTGCACAGGCTTACAAGGAGGCAGGGAACAAAGTCATTTCAATTATCGGCGCTCGAAATGAAGAATTGCTGTTCTATCGAGATGAGCACAAATCAGTTGCTGATGAGTTTTATCCGTGTACAGATGACGGTTCATTTGGCCACCATGGTTTTGTATCTGATGTGTTAAAGAAGTTGATGGATGATGGTGTGAAGATCGGTATGGTAATGGCGATCGGTCCTGTTCCGATGATGAGAGTTGTTGCCAACTTGACTAAAGAATACAATGTTTCGACTTGGGTGTCACTCAACCCTCTCATGATTGATGGTACTGGTATGTGTGGTGGGTGTCGGGTAACAATCGGTGGTGAAACGAAGTTTGCCTGTGTCGATGGACCTGATTTTGACGGTCATCAGGTTGACTTTGATTTGTTGTCAGCACGCTTAAGTGCGTATCGGGAACAAGAACAAGCGGCGATGAAGAAGATGTTGGATGATCCAAATTGCCGACTTCATGAATCAGTACAAAACTTCAAGTATCCTGAACCAAGAAAAGCCTAAGAAAAAGTGATTCCATAAAACGACAATAGCTGGAGTATATATAGTGGCAGAAAAATTACCCGCAAAGGAACGGATGAAGATTACACGGCAGGAAATGTCGAATCAGGATCCGGATGAACGTAAGAATAATTTTGATGAAGTCCCTTTTGGGTTTACCGAAGAGACAGCATTGATTGAAGCACAACGCTGTTTAGAATGTCCGAAAGCTCCATGTATAAAAGGATGTCCTGTCGAAGTCGATATCCCCGGTTTCATTCGTTTAGTGCTTGAGAAGGACTTTGCAGGTGCGGCTCGGAAGATTAAGGAGACGAATGCACTCCCCGCAGTTTGTGGGAGAGTCTGTCCTCAGGAAGAACAGTGTGAGATGGTATGTGTTCTTTCCAAGAAATTCAAACCAGTTGCGGTCGGACATCTGGAACGATTTGTTGCTGATTATGAACGAGAAAATAACCTTACTGAACTGCCTGAGATTGCACCTCCGACGGGACGAAAGGTCGCTGTTGTCGGTTCAGGTCCTGCAGGATTGACCGTTGCGGGTGATCTGGTCAAACTAGGGCATAAGGTGACTATTTTTGAAGCTTTGCATAAACCCGGTGGTGTGCTTGTTTATGGAATCCCAGAGTTCCGTCTTCCCAAAAAGATCGTTCAGGCAGAGTGTGATTTCCTTGCTCAAATGGGAGTGGAATTCAAAAATTCTACGGTGGTCGGTAAGTTGGATACTATCGATGAATTGCTTGAGATGGGATACGATTCAGTCTTTATTGGGACAGGAGCCGGCTTGCCGAATTTTATGGGATTGGAAGGGGAAAACCTGATTGGAATCTATTCTGCTAACGAATACTTGACCCGATCCAATCTGATGCGAGCATTCGACGGTGACAGCTATGATACTCCTATTATTCATGGTAAGAATGTCGCTGTACTTGGAGGTGGTAATACTGCTATGGATGCTGTGCGAACAGCAATACGATTGGGTGCGGAGAATGCCTATATCGTTTACCGCAGATCAGAGTTTGAGATGCCAGCTCGTAAAGAAGAGATTCACCATGCAATGGAAGAGGGGGTGCAGTTTCATCTGTTGACTAACCCGATTAAGTTTATTGGGGATGAGAACAGTAAAGTGAAACAGATGGAATGTATAAAGATGGAATTGGGCGAACCTGATGACTCAGGTCGTCGTCGTCCGGTACCTATCGCCGACTCCAATTTTATTCTTGATATTGATCTTGTTGTGGTTGCAATTGGGAACTCTTCGAACCCGCTTATTCCTGCTACAACTCCAGGTTTGGAGTGTAATCGATGGGGGAATATCATAGCCGATGAGAAAACAATGCTTACCTCACGCAAAGGGGTATTTGCGGGAGGTGATATTGTAACTGGTGGTGCAACAGTCATTCTTGCAGCAGGGGCTGGGAAGGTTGCGGCTCGTGCGATGCATGCTTATATGATGGGTAAGTCGGTTGAGGAAACAGCCACAACTTGATTGTTTCATAGTGTAGAGTGTGAATGGGCGGACAAGAGTGTCCGCCTATTTTTTTGCCTGCTATCTTAGTGATAGTTGCGTCGTACTGCTGTTCGGTTGTACCATATGGTTATTATGATTACTGCGTCAATTGTTAAACAATTAGCAAAATCCTCTGGCTTTGACCTGTGTGGAATAACAACCCCAGATATTATTCCTGAGGCCAAGTTGTCATTTGAGCGGTGGATAGCAAAAGGCTACCATGCTGATATGGAGTGGATAGCTCGTAACGCAGGGCGTCGAACAGATCCGACGAAATGTCTTGAGTCAGCAAAGTCGATTATCGTGCTCGGTCTGAATTATTATCAACCAAACTCAAAAGGGATTCCAAGAGGATGCGGGAGGGTTGCACGTTATGCACGTGGCCGAGATTATCACAAAGTGATTGAACGGATGACTCGTCACTTGATCGAACGGATTTCCGAACATTTACCGATAATCGAAAAAACTGATTTTTTTTCGTATGTCGATTATGGTCCGATGCTTGAGCGAGCGTATGGGGTGAAGGCGGATCTTGGATTTATTGGTAAGAACTCCATGCTGATAAATCGGGAGTATGGATCATGGTTTTTCATTGCTGAGATTCTTACTTCGCTTGAATTAGAAATTGATATTGCTACACCGTCTCGTCATGGTGGGTGTGTCGATTGTACAGCATGTATCGATGCCTGCCCAACTAATGCTATAGTATCAGATGGTGTAGTCGATGCAGGGCGGTGCATTTCCTATTTGACAATTGAACGGCCTGAAAGTATTCCAAAAGAGTATGCTGAACAAATGGGAAGTCTCATATTTGGGTGTGACATTTGCCAGTCAGTCTGTCCGCTCAATGTCCGTGCTAAGCAGGCATTACAGAAGGAATTCCTCCCTGAGAGAGGAGTGGGGGAGTTTGTCGATACAGAGGTCGTTTGTAAAATGCAAAGCAGGGATGAGTTTCTGAAGCTCACAGCAGGAACACCATTGACACGATCTCGTCTTGAGGGATTGCAAAAAAATGCACGGATAGTCATAGAGAACCAGAAGCACGAGACAGACAAGAGATAGCCGATATTGTGATTTCATTACGACGATACAGGTTTTCATTTGCCAAGTCTTCGTTCAGAAGATACATTGCCACGTGGCCAAAATAGCTCCTTCCGTATTAGGTGCCGATTTCTCGCGTCTTGCAGAGGATATCAGGAACGCCGATGATGCTGGTATTGATATGTTCCATCTGGACATTATGGATGGGCATTTTGTACCGAATATCTCCTTTGGTCCTGCTCTGGTACAGACGATCGATTCACTATCCGAGACGTTTCTTGATGTCCACCTGATGCTCTCTGAACCTCAAAAGTATTTTGAACCATTTGTGAAGGCGGGTGCCGATTCAATTACTTTCCATATTGAAGTGCATCCTGATCCGCACGATGTGATTATGCAATTGCGCGAGATGAACTGTAGAGTCGGTTTGTCGCTTAATCCTGAGACTAAAATAGATGCAGTCCTTCCATATTTGGCGGAAGTAGATATGTTGCTTGTGATGTCAGTTCACCCCGGGTTTGGTGGCCAGAAATTTATAGAGTCAGCTTTAGATAAGATCAGAATAGCTCGAAAATATATTATCGATAATTCACTATCGACATCTATTCAAGTGGACGGAGGTGTCGGGGCGGGTAATGCTGAGAGTGTCGTTAAGGCGGGGGCAGATATTCTTGTTATGGGATCTGCTTTTTTTGGTAGTGCCGATAGAACTCGGCTCAGTTCACTGGTACATGAGATGTCTGTTGTTACGTAATGAATATATTCGCATGTGGTGTTTTGTCATATTGAGGGTAATAAGAAAATGAGTAAGAGATCTGTTATAGCTGATACAAAAAATGAAGGATCGCAAAAAATGAGTTTTGAACCACATCGAGGTTTTGAGCAGTCTGGTTTGCCTGAAGAGATGAAGACGCAATTGATGCAGATGGCTGTGCAAGCACGGGGTAATATTCTCAAAATGACATCAATTGCTGGATCGGGGCATCCTGGAGGTTCAATGTCTTCGATCGATATCTATCTTGTTTTGTATAATATGGCTCGTATCGATCCTAACAACCCGACGCGTGATGATCGTGACCGTATTATTATCTCACACGGTCATACATCACCTGGAGTTTATTCTGCTTTAGCCGCCACAGGATTTTTTGATCGAAACAAATGTATCAGCGGGTTCCGTCAGTGTGGTTCTCCGTTTGAAGGACATGTTGAAATTTCAGTTCCCGGTATTGAATGGGATACAGGAAATTTGGGGCAGGGACTTTCGGTTGGTGTTGGGAAAGCAATCTACGGCCGTTTGAAAGGGTATGACTTCCACACGTTTGTTGTAATGGGGGATGGAGAACAACAGAAAGGTCAACTTTCTGAGGCGCGACGAATGGCCGCTAAAGAAGGGCTTCATCGCCTTACAGCAATAGTTGATTATAATCGACTTCAGATATCTGGGCGACTTCGTGATGTTATGCCACAGGATATAGCCTCAGATTGGGAGGCGGATGGGTGGCAGGTGCGTGAAATAGACGGTCATGATTTTGAACAGATCTATGCAGCTCTTCATAATGCGGTCCGGTCTGAGGGTGAACCGATCATGCTTCTTGCTCGTACAACAATGGGTAAGGGAGTTGGATTTATGGAAAATGATGAGAGGTATCATGGGCAGACTGTAAAGCCTGAGATGCTCTCTGAAGCGCTTGCTCATGTTGGGGCGAGTGATAACGATCTGGCCGGCCTTGTTAAACTACGTGAAGAAGGTCCACCTCCGAAGTTCCCTCAAAAAGAACACAATATATTCCGTATTGAGCCAGGCACCCCTATTACGTATGAGGTAGATCAAAAACTTGACAACCGTTCAGCATGGGGGAAGGCATTGGTCTCTCTGACCAAAGCGAATGAAAACAATCCCGACTTTACGATCGGTGTGTTCGATTGTGATCTTGCAGGATCGGTAAAGACAGCAGGGTTTGCTGAAGCATATCCAGAGAGCTTCTTTCAGGCGGGAATAGCTGAGCATAATACTGCAACTGTAGCGGGTGCTTTATCTGCTGAAAATGCGATCTCTGTTTGGGCTGACTTTGGAGTGTTTGCAATTGATGAGACATATAACCAAGCACGACTGAACGACATCAATCATACGAATTTGAAGATATTTTGTACCCATTCTGGAGTACAGGTTGGAGAAGACGGGAAGACGCATCAATGCATTGATTACTTTGGTTTGCTCAACTCGACTTTTGGTTGGAAGGTATTAGTACCTGCCGATCCGAACCATACTGATCGAATTACACGCTTTGCATTGTCGACTGAGGGTAATTTTGCCGTTATTATGGGGCGTTCAGTCGCTCCGATTATAACAACAGAAGATGGCAAAGCATTCTATGGTGATGACTATCAATACCGCTATGGACATATGGACTGGCTTAGGCATGGTGAGAAGCTCGTTATTGTCTCGGCGGGGAATATGGCACAGATTGCGTTGCAGGCGTGGGATGCTTTGAAAAAGGATGGACTCTCGGTTGAATTGGCTATCTGTTCTGATTGGTCAGATATACATCATGATGATCTTAAGAGGATAGACTCCTTTGAGCATTTGATTACGCTTGAAGATCACAATGTCAAGACAGGACTCGGAAGTGCATTAGCTGTCTCGTTGTTTGAAGCGGGAGCACGAACAACGTTGACTCGGATGGGAGTTAATCAATATGCGTCATCGGGTAAACCGAATGATCTGTTTAGAGCATTAGGGCTTGATGCCTTTGCAGTTGTCAACAAGGTCAAGAGTTTGTTGTCGTAACATATTGATTGCTTTATTTGAACAAAGGGTAAGATTGTTACTGGTATTGATAGGAAAGAGGTTTTCTACTAGTTGATTTCATATACTCTTTTTATCCAAGGCAAGTACAAGAAAAGTGATTTGCCGTTCTATAAGAAGCTATGCGAAAGAAAGGTTCTTGTTGCTGTTGATGGCGGGTATCGCTTTTTCAAATTGAGCGGAATGGTCCCGAATATTTTAATTGGCGATTTTGATTCAATCGGGCGATTTCCTGTCGGCCTTGAGAAGCAGACAACAGTTATTACATATCCCACCAAGAAGGACTCAACAGATCTTCAACTTGCAATAGAGCATTGTTGTTCTTTGGGGGGGCGGATAATCAACATCGTTTCTCCTGAGTTTGGAGAACCTGACCATTACCTCGGAAATGCAATGCTCATGATTCGTATGAAACAAAAGTATCCAATCATACAAGTACGACTGATAAGCCGAGCGTATGAGATTATACCGCTGATCGATGATAAAGCTCTGTTCAGAGATGCGGTAGGGTCAAAGTTGTCTGTTTTGCCTCTCTCTGAGAAGATAACGCTCAGTTTGCAGGGAGTAGCATATGGCTCACATGATCTTTCTGTCGGTTTGGGGGAGACGATCAGCTTGCGTAATGAAATTACAGCAAAGTGCGCAAAAGTTGAGGTCGTTGGTAAGGCGTTGGTAGTTCGGCAGTTCCCCGTATAGTTGATTTTGTTTTTCGAGCTACTATTTCTTGACAAGGAAGAGCAAAGTTCTATATTGAGCGCAATATCTCAGGCATATAGATGTTTGAGAGCAATATACTGGGAGATCGTCCAATGGTAGGACATGCGGCTCTGGACCGTAGTATCGGGGTTCGAATCCCTGTCTCCCAGCTTTTCTATGGAATTAATTTACAAATCAGAAGATGATTGTGCATTTATAAGAGGCGGTCTATTTGGTCGGTATGAGATTTAATGTGGGCGATGTAGTCAGTAACAAGATCAGACAGTTTTGCAGGTCGGTTGCCCGGAAGTTTATTCATCAAGATTGTATCAAGTGAGTGATTTTCAAACGGTTTGTCAAGCAAGTCATCATTTGTTGATGAGATGATGTGTATCAGAAGTCTATTGTATCGCTCAAACAAATCAATCAAATCATGCCAATTCATTTTATTATAATGAGCGGAATCTACCCAGCCATTTTGGTCATAGGTGTCAAACTGCATGTGACCTTCAAGTTGTGTACGAACAAAGCGAGCATGGTTGTTACAAGCTGAGTCAATCAAGTGACCGACAATCTGTTTGGCTGACCAACTATTCTCCTGCTTTTGTGATGCGATTTCTTCAGGTATTGCACGCCATTTTTCAACAGCAGTACTGATGACCGATGTATAATGTACGGTTAGGGAGGTTATGATATTTTATCCCTTCTTTTTTTGCATCTTTCCCCAAGTATCTCTTAACGTAGTGATTCTATTGAAGACAGGTTTTTCAGTTGTATGGTCGTGGAGGTCTGATACAAAGTAGCCATGGCGCATAAACTGAACATGAGATTCTGACGGAAGTTTGGCCAGAGCGGGTTCTATTATACACTCATTGAGAACGGTAAGTGAGTTTGGATTCAGGAGAGCGTGGAAATCCTCAGCTTCAGCAATCTTGAACGGATTCTCTTCGGTGAAGAGCTGTTCATAGAGTCGTACTTCTGCCTTTACACCATGATCGACCGAGACCCAATGGAGAGTACCTTTTACACGACGGCCATCGGGTGTTCCACCACCGTGAGATTCGGGGTCGTATGTACAGTGCAGTTCGATTATATTACCATCGTCATCTTTAATTGCTTCATCACAGGTGATGTAGTAGGCATGTTTGAGACGGACTTCACGGCCAGGGCCAAGTCGGAAGAATTTCTTCGGCGGGTCTTCCATAAAATCTGATCGTTCAATGTATATCTCACGAGAGAAATACAAAGGGCGAGTACCTGCTGATTCATCTTCGGGGTTGTTGACCCCTTCAAATTCTTCAACTTTACCTTCGGGATAATTCGTAATCACAACTTTTAGTGGATCAAGAACGGCCATGTAACGATTTGCTTTTGTGTTCAGTTCATCACGGAGGCAATGTTCCAAGAGGGCGTAGTCGACGACGCTTTCCTTACGACGGGCGACTCCTGTTCGTTCAGCCAGATTGCGGATTGACCCAGGAGTGAATCCTCGTCTGCGGAAACCGCGGAGGGTAGGCATACGCGGGTCATCCCAATCTTTGACAATCCCTTCATCGATCATGGCTCGGAGTTTGCGTTTTGACATGAGCGTGTATGAGAGTTCCATGCGTGCGAATTCATACTGTTTTGAGGGGAAGATACCGAGTTTTTCAATAAACCACTCATATAATGGACGATGATCTTCGAATTCAAGGGTACAGATTGAGTGTGTCACTCCTTCGATTGAGTCGGACTGGCCATGAGTCCAGTCATAGGTCGGGTAGATACACCATTTGTC
>JAJRUL010000169.1 GCA_024277795.1 Candidatus Zixiibacteriota bacterium | reverse complement strand
GACAAACCTCTACATGGCGCGACGGCTACTCTTAAAAGTTACATAGGAGACGTGTCTCAAAAGACCAAATAAGGAAGAAAAAAGCGGCCTAAGGAGCACAGCCGGGGCCATAAAAAGCCATCTCGGTTACCATTTTCAATAAAAACTGCTTTTCTTGTGAGCTACGAGTTAATAATCTCTCTATTTGCACGAATTAATCAGACGTTCCTTAGGATGGTTCGCAATGGATATTGTGTCAAAAGAGGAGAGGAGCAGGATGATGTCCCGTATCCGAAGCAAAGATACGGAGCCGGAGAAAAGGGTAAGGGCACTGCTTCATGGCATGGGTTACAGGTTCCGTCTTCACCGAAAGGATTTACCGGGTCATCCAGATATAGTATTGCCGAAGTACGGGACTGTAGTCCTTGTTCATGGATGCTTCTGGCACCGTCACAGAGGATGCAAGTATACTTATAATCCAAAAAGCAGTGTAGAATTCTGGGAACAAAAATTTTGTCAAAATGTGAGACGTGATAAAGTAACAATGAGAGCTTTGAGAAAGCTTCGCTGGCGTATTATAGTCGTATGGGAATGTGAGCTGAAGGATATCCATAAATTGTCTGCAAAATTAAAAAAACATTTGAGTTTAAACTGATGCAGGAAAATTCTGGAACTGGAACAAAATGGCTTGAGTTAGCCGGGATTCAGAGTGAAATTTGTTATTTCATAAACGAAGACGAGTCGCCCTTGCTTCCAGAATGGTTTGCGTTTCTGATATGGCTTGGAGCTTGGATGAGGCAAAAACAACTCGATAATGGCAGGATTTTCTGCACCCTTCTTCTGCCAACCAGACTCTGCGGTGCTTCCTTTTGTGCCCTTGGTGCTTTGATGGATGCCTTTATGAATCCGCACAGGTCAATTACTTGGAAAAATTTTCTTGCTTGTCCAAATGAAACCCCCGTATATCTTCTCTGTCCTGAAAGAAATAACCCGAATAAGAGGAAGCAGGTTGAAGGAGTTTTGAAGGGAGTAGTGAGCTATGGAACAGAAATGTTCAGAAAAATACAGATTATAACCGGGGGCAGAAGATACGAAAACCTTACCATCTCTATCAAGAGTTGCGGGTTTGAAGACTACAAGATTTCATTAAAACCGCATTTCAGAAGAGGCCTTAGAGATACCTTACCAGAACTTTCTGATTTTTTCAGTAAAACCATCTTGGGGTTCAAGGAGGACTTTTTGTTGACCTCAGAACCCGAAAGCATGGTGGTTACAAATAGAGCGGCATGGTACAGGGAAAATGAAGATATTGTGTTAGTTCTGCCTGAAAGCAACGTGCAGGCATCATATAACATGGCTGAGTTGCTGATGATTTCACACCAGCGGACGATCCTATTGTCACCCAAAACAAGAGATATAGACAACTTTTCTCCACCGTTGGCAATTCTGGACGGGCTCGATCCAATGAGGTCTTGGCAAATGAGTAAGGCTAGAAATAAGATAATCCTGCTTGATAGAGTTGAATATGAAGAGGAGGCAGAGAATATGCTCCGCACTTTTTCAAATTATAGCGTTGAGATGCCCGGCCTTTTCAATGGTGTGCCGAGGGTATTTCCACAGGGTATTGAAGCAGGCTTCTATGTGTTCAGCGAGCAGAGATGAATAACAGTTCAATAAGACGATCAATCAAAGTATTCGATAATGCAACACATCTGAGTATACTGCGACATGAATTGAATAGTTTTGTGCCCTTGGACGAACTTACCAAGGATGTATCCAAGATATTTCAGTTGCTACGTGATACCCAAGATGAATCTGCCAGAACCATAAAGTACGGAATATGGCGTTTACGGTCAACGATAGAGTTGTCTCTTTTACCCTTTGATGATGAGGAGTTACTGCTTGGGGATCAACTTGAACGGCTCCAGTCTGAGATTCGTTATTACCCTGACGTGCAAGCTTATTTTGAACGAATATCCAAGATAATCTCGTTTTTCCATGAAAATCCAGTGAATCCGAAAAGAGAATTTGTTTTCAGACTATTGAGAGAAACTAATGAACAAGGCATAGAAGTTGGTTTAATCAGCTACCTCAGGAGAGGGGGTATCCCCGGATGGTCTGGAAAGCTGTGGACGGACATCAGAAAAATTGTGCCCTTATGTAGGCCAATTCCATCATCCAGTGTACTGAAAAATAAAATCTTTGACAAAATCATACTTCCCTCAGGCGGCAAATATAGCCCCTTGAACCATGCCATCGTTTATGGGTACAGAACACCGGAAATTGACATGGTATTTTATAAAAAAGAACCCTTGGGCATTAAAAAAGTTCGAAAACTTCCCCAAGGCTCGTATCCTGTGGATACTCAGAAAAAACCGGATATACCTTCTTTCATAGAAGAAGTCGAACAAATAGATAATTGGGTGGAAGAAGATTTCTGGAAAAGAATAAGAGATGAAGCCATAAAGGAAAGTTTGTATGGTGTGCCGCTTGTAGACAGATATACATTAGTAAAGGCCCGTCTTGTTTTGCTTGCAAACAAGGCGAGAGTATTGCTCGAGGAGGACCATAAGGTTATTGAAATTTCAGGTGTGCTCGAAGGCGAGACGGACGTGAGGAAGTTCCCTCGTTGCAGAACCAACCAATTGAAGCGCGGTGACCTTATCGTTCTTAGAACCGCTGGAAGCGGTGATTATCTGAATGATATTGCAAAATCTCTGATGAAAGCTGATGGATGTGAAAATCTTACTGAAAACGCAATGGACTGGAAAGAGATTTTATATGGTGCCTTGACAACTTTTGGCTCCGAACTCATAGCCAGTCGTCTCAAGATTAGAGGTCATAACCTTCGCGATCATAAATATATATGGATATGGACTACGGATCAGGTAATCAGACCAGAGTCAAGTGAACTTTTCGTTGATCTCATCTCGATTCTCGAAGAACTTGAGTGTAATCTGTCTGAAAATAATCATGAAAAATACGCTGAAGAAAAATGGCGTCAGATGTCAAAAGTGATTCACTTCAGAAGGGTGGCAGGAAAGAAAATTCGTGCAACGCTACTCGAACAGTTGAGAAAGATACTGAAAAATGGAATTCTCATTGAGGATGAACATCATCTTACGCTCCCCGGTTTGAGTTCTGGAGAGTTGACTATTTTCAGGGTTACCGATATTGATGACAGGACAATGGAAGTTCCATACAACAAAATAGGTGTAGTTACGACTTTGGATAAAAATTGATGGCCAGAATGATTCCTCCATACATATCATCAAGTTGCTGTTCTCCTGGCGAGCGCCTGCTCTTCAGACGCTTTAAAGAAGATCCAGCCACCAGTGAATGGATCGTACTGCATTCCTTTGGAGTAGCAAAGCATCCTGTAAGAAGAGAAGGAGAAATTGATTTTGTTGTGATGGTGCCCGGTGAAGGGATCCTTTGTCTGGAAATTAAGGCAGGTCAGGTTGCACGAGAAAATGGTGTATGGAAATATGGCAAGGAACCCTTTGTGCGCACGTCACTTGTTGGTCCCTTCAGACAAGCTTCGGAAGGAATGCATGCTATTCACAAACAGGTGACAAGTGACGATTCGGATCTTGGATTTCTGCTTTTCTCCTCAGGTGTAATATTCACTCTTGTAGATTTTCACGAGATGTCTCCCGAGTGGCATTCGTGGCAATATGCAGACCGTAGCATGCTTGGCAGATATCCTGTCTCGGAATGCTGTTTGCATATTCTTGCAAAAGCTCATGATCATATACGGAAGGTTCCTTCAGCAAAATGGTATGACCCTGCCAAAAGTCGACCAACTAAAAAGCAGGTTATGAAACTTGCTGGCATCCTCAGAGGGGACTTTGAATACACTGTGTCTCCCAGGGTAGCATTGGAAGAAGAAGAACGGCGGATCATTAAATTTACAGAAGATCAATTTTCTGCCCTTGATGTTATATCAGAAAATCCACGAATTGTGTTCAAGGGGCCGGCAGGGACCGGTAAGACGTTTCTTGCCATTGAGGCAGCTAAAAGAGCCACCTCAAGCAAAAAACGCACAATGCTTACCTGCTATAATCGCCTGTTGGGCCACTGGCTTTCAATTCAGATGCGAGGCTCTTTTGACAGTCAAGACACGTTACTGGAGGTCGGAACTTTTCACGGCATCCTCATGAATCTGGCAGGGATGGATTCGGAAGACATAAAAGGAGAAGATTTTTGGACATCCAAGTTGCCGGAGGTTGTAGTGGAACGGGCTCTTGAAGGAATCATAAATGTCCCGATATTCGATTATCTTATTATCGACGAAGCGCAGGATCTCCTTAGGGATGAATATCTTGATGTCCTGGATCTCCTCCTTTATGGTGGTCTCTCAAGTGGCAAATGGGTATTTTTTGGCGATTTTGAACGTCAGGCAATCTATAGACACGATAATTGGGACGAGGCAGGAACACAAGATTTGTTGTCCATTCTTAAACAACGCAGCCCGCATTACTTTTCCTTTCCTCTAAGAACTAACTGCAGGAACGCCGAGGCAATAGCAGTTGGCATTGAAATCACATGTGGTCTTAAACCGGGATATTCGCGTATACTTGAGAATTCTTTAGAAGGCGATATTGACGTTGTTTTCTACCATAATGACCTTGAGCAAGAACACTTTCTTGAGAAATCACTTACTGAACTTCGCAATGTGTTTCAGCCAGAAGAGATAGTTGTCCTTTCATCTCGTGAGGATAATTCCTCTGCCGCAGGTCATCTTTTCACCCAAGGCAAGTTCACAGATCTCACACCTCTACGCTTGGAAGCTGGGCATAAGGGATATACGGCTTTTTGTTCCATTCATGCCTTCAAGGGTATAGAATCACCTGCTGTAATTATAACGGACATTGAAAATTTGAGAGGAGATCAGGCTTCAGCCTTGACTTATGTCGGAATGTCCAGGGCACGGCTCAAATTAGTAATATTTTTACATGCAAGATGCAGAGCTGCTTACACAGAAATGGTTCGCCGAGGTTTCATCTTGAGAAGGACAAAAGGAGAATCTGATGGCAAGGCTAGAAAGAAATCTTGAAAACAGAAAATGGCTCATGGATCGACTTAGGGCCGAAATAATCGGCCCGGACCCATCTGGAAACCCTGTTGACATTGGTCAGGACGGCTCAACCTTCTTTACATGGGAGGAGCTTCGCAAGGCAAAATGCCAGATCAACGGTGAAGAAATACTCTGGCAGGATTCTCCGATAAAACGATATGGAGCCGGTGTTCTTTTTCCTCAGGGCTATACTGACCTGAAGCAACTCTCTGATGAAGCCGAGTCTACCCCCGATAAAATCGAAGATCTTGAACCAGGTCCTGATTTTCGCACAGATGAAATTATGGAAGAGAAGGCAGAGAGAAGTGCTGCACGTATCAGAACAGGCTTGGATGAAGCGCTTGAACTGGATGTAAGCTTGGCAAACGCATATCGTCCATCAGCTATGGGCTTGAGTTTTCTGGCTGACTTTTCCAAAGAAAGTATTGGTATTGACTTATTGCCAGCTTTCGCAATATATCAGAAAAGGATTGTCCATGTGGGTACCTCCGAAAAGTCCGGAAATTTCAGTACAAGGGATGTATGGTTCAGAATTCCTGCCTCAATACCTGACAAAGGAGAGTCACCATGCGTCTCCTTCTTGACAGGGGGTCTACTTAGCTCTAAAGGTCCTCATTATAAATGGCTCCCCGGCTATGAAGGTCGCCTGCAAATTACCGTTTTTTCAAGACCATATACCAGAGGAGGGGGGGAGCAAACAAGGCTTTTAACTGTAGCACTCATAAATCGTCAAGAAAGAGATGCTGGAAGGATAGATGAACTGTGTTTTTTTCAAAGCGGCCTCCTTGTTAAGGGTAAATCCAATAAACCATGGATACTGCCGTATCCAGAAGTTATAAGGGCAAATCGAGAACCGGATGACGAAGAAGAAATCAACCGTCTTCTGTACAGAGATCATCTTACTTTTGGTATCGGACATGGCTGTGCAGCAGAATGGAAAACTGGAAGGCCTGATCTTGTTTCAGAAATATGGAGCGAGAACATGCCCTGCTTCGAGATACCTTCCATAAGTGCTGACGTCGTGGATGAGTGTGAAAATCCTCTTCGGGTAAGCATGAGGAAGCTTGCTCAACTCGATCCGGAAGATGATGGCATGGCAGAGGTGGAAAATCTTCTCAAGGCCTATGAGAAGTGGATAAAGGACTTGGAAAATCTTAATGAACATCAGCCGTCGATACCTAACGACTTGAAGGAAACTGCTCGGAAACTCATCGGGAGATGTCATGACGGCCTTAAACGTATCAAAGATGGAATAAGTTTTCTCAAATCTACCTCTCCTGATGCTGAAATTGCGAGAGAAGCTTTCAAATTAATGAATCATTCCATGTTGATTGCCCAACTAAGGAGCAGTCGAGATGTTCGAAATCCATCATGGAAAGATGGCAAGAGGGAATACGACAAACCCATTAAAAACCCGGATCCGTCTATTCCCCATGAGCATAAGGGCTACTGGCGTGCATTTCAGATCGCATTCATATTAATGTCAATCCCGGGGATATGCCTGCCAGATCATGATGATCGTGAAGTTGTTGATCTGATATGGTTTCCAACAGGTGGTGGAAAAACCGAAGCCTATCTTGGTCTTGCAGCCTTTACCATGTTCTTTAACCGCTTGGCAGGAAAAAAAACGGGTGGAGTCGATGTTCTCATGAGATATACACTAAGGCTGTTGACTGCACAGCAATTCCAGCGAGCAGCTCTTCTGGTATGTGCCATGGAATTTTTGCGTTGGCAACCTGATAACAAAGACAAGTTGGGTGATCAGGCATTCCGACTAGGAATGTGGGTAGGCGGAGATGCTACACCTAACACAAGAAAACGGGCTAAAGATGCGCTGAGGAAGCTTCAGAGAACTCCTGAGTCGGAAAACCCTTTTGTAATTCTCAAATGTCCGTGGTGCAATGCTCGTTTTGGTTCCATATCTGATTCCGATTTCGGCCAAAAGGAGGGGAAACGATGGTCGCGTAGCAGAGGGACAGCGAGTCATGTAGACGGATACAAGTTGTTGAGAAAACTTGGGGCTGGAGGAGACACAGTAGTTTTTCGCTGTGAAGATCCGGGATGTGAATTCAGCTCGAGTCCAATGACTCAAAGGCCACCACTGCCTGTGGTGATTATTGATGAAGATATCTATGAAGATCCTCCAGATATCATTATCGGTACTGTGGACAAATTTGCGATGCTGGCTTGGAAACCTGAAGCCAGAGTTATTTTTGGCATCAACAGTGATGGCAAAAATAAGGGGGGTCCACCTTCCTTGATAATACAGGACGAACTCCATCTGATTTCTGGACCATTGGGCTCCATGGTTGGATTATATGAAACTCTTATCGAAGCACTTTGTACAGAATATGATAAAGATACCCCTGTTCGTCCAAAGATCATTGCTTCTACTGCTACTATTAGTCATGCACGGGAGCAGGTTCGAGCACTCTACGCACGAGAAAAAGTGCAGTTGTTTCCTCCGTCGGGGCTTGAAGCAGGGAATTCCTTTTTTGCTCGGGAGGCACGCAATGACGATGGCTCTCCTAAACCTGGTAGAGTCTATCTTGGTGTAATGGCTCCCGGGCACGGTTCACTGCAGACAACAGAAGCCCGGAGCTTTGCAACGCTACTGCAATATCCCACTATCATGCCTGTAGAAGATGGAGATGAGTCGGAAAGAGACCCTTGGTGGACACTTCTCTGTTTCTTTAATTCGCTCAGAGAACTTGGGAGTGCGGCCACTTTGCTTGTCTCTGATGCAAGAGATTATTTGCGTGTTATTCTTGATAGGCAAGGGATCCCATATGGACAAATTCGTAAACTACACAATTGTGAGGAATTGACAAGCAGGATCAGGAGTGATCGTATTCCACTTGCGATTCAGAAACTTGAACAACGCTTCAAAAGAGATGGACGAGGCAATGTAAAAGAGACGATTGATGCCTGTCTTGCATCCAGTATCATAGAAGTCGGGATTGATATTGACAGATTGAGCCTGATGGCCATAGTTGGTCAACCCAAAACGACATCTCAATACATACAGGTTTCAAGCCGAGTAGGTAGAAGTCCTGATGCTCCGGGCTTGGTAGTCGTTTTGCTCAGCCAGAGCAAGCCAAGAGACCGTAGTCATTTCGAACGCTTCCGATCGTATCATCAGCGTCTATATGCCCAAGTTGAACCAACAAGTGTGACGCCCTTCAGCCCTCCAGCTATTGACAGAGCCTTACACGGTATCATAACTGCAAGTGTACGGCAGTTAGGTGATAAAAAACATGCTGAATCGCCACGACCTTTTCCACTCGAAGAGGATGCGCCCATTTTACAACTGATTACAGAGATTATAAAGCGACGCGTATCCATTGTAGATTCATCAGAATACGAAAATGTCATGCATATGCTACAAAGGCGGTTGAACGAATGGAAAGCTTGGAATCCAAGAGAATATGGGGAATTCGGTTCTCAGCCCGAAGATCCTCCATTAATTTATCCAGCAGGGTCCCCACAGCCTCCAGCATGGAAAGGACACAGCTGGCCTACACCAAGTTCTCTTAGAAATGTTGACGCAGGATGTGAGGCAGAGATTACAAGATATTATAACGAAATACAGGAGGAATCCTAATGAGTCCACGTCCTGTGAGGCGTTCTCAGGCTATTGCACCTTTCGGTGTTGGAGCAATGATAGATTTTCCAGGGCCTGTATCATTGATACATTGTGGCTTGGATGCATGGCCTTTTATGGAGAGGGAAAGTAGCCACAGGGAATTCAGGATCGAGGATGAAAAAAGACTCGCTGAAAGGCTTCGTGTCAAATATTTTGTACAACCTCCTGATTACAGGATCCCGCGTAGAGGAGAAGATGCAACTCAGCAGAATCTTAATCTTAAATTGCCCTTTCTTCGTTTTCCAAGATGGCATGTATGCCCTCGGTGTGGAAGGATGTATGAATCTGAACTACATGACAAATCTGCACCCAGATGTGAGGGGCCAATCGGATCGGGCAAGGATAAGGGTAAAAGACATAACTCAAGAAAAACGATACAGGTACGTTTCATTGCTGCATGCATAAATGGCCATATCCAGGATTTTCCATGGTGGGAATGGATTTTCAGAACGCCAGCCCCCGATATTAGAGGACTGCGCTTGAGGATGAATACAACTGGAAGCGCTTCTCTTGCGGGTGTGAGAATAATTTGCGAAGAGGATTCAGATAACATAAACATCAGAAAATCAAGAACACTTGCAGGCGCATTCAACTTTACTCCTGGTGAGGCTTCTTCGCTATCCAGATTGGAAATTTTCTGTCGTGGAGACAACCCGGCCTTGGGAATTCCTTCAGCAATGCGCCCTTCACCGGGATGTGGCAAAAACCTATATCCACTCCTCAGGGGTAGCTCAAATGTCTATTTTCCACAGGTCGTAAGTGCTATATATCTCCCTTATCGGGATAGCAAATTTTCAGATGAAATACTCGAGATACTCGAAAATCCTCATGTATGGCAATTCCTGAATCTCATGTCAAAGAGCAATCGTGACCGAAAGATATCCGTGGAAAACACGCAAGTCGTCCTTCAGGAATATTATCCTGATCGTAAGATCGAGCCAAATATTCTAATGGAAGCCGCGAATAACAAAATTGGGGGGAAAGAAGAGCACAGCACAGAAAGGATGGATAGCGAAGAACAGGCCTTTAGAAGAGAAGAATATGAATTATTTCTTGAAGATATTCAAGAAGGGTATCCAAAGACTGATCTACTCGTACGCACTGAAGACATTTCGTCCTACGAACCTTCTGTCAAAAACTTTTTTGAAACAATATCACTTGTTCATAAATTGAGGGAGACAAGGGCATTTGTCGGATTTTCACGTATATTCCCTGTCGACAACCTTACTGACGATCAAAGAAGGGCATTGATCTCTGAGACTCCCAAGACTTGGCTTCCGGCAATTGTAGTCCGCGGGGAGGGTATTTTTATTCAAATTAAGGAGGAGAAAATTCAAGAATGGCTTAATACAAACGGTTCCGAACTTGAAGGTCGCCTTTCATTACTAAAGAAGATCTTTGATCAGTATAGAGAAAGGCGCCACCAAGAGCCTTTGATGATAACTCCACGATTCATACTGCTTCATACTCTGGCTCATTTGATGATAAATCAACTGGTTTATGAATGTGGTTATGGCTCCGCTTCAGTTAGGGAACGTATTTACAGTTCAGATGGTAAAAACTCAATGGCTGGGATTCTAATTTATACAGCAGCAGGTGATTCGGAAGGTACCATGGGAGGGCTTGTAAGGATGGGGAAACCGGGTAGGTTGGAAACTGTCTTACAAAGAGCTTTGGAGAACGCCAGCTGGTGTTCCACGGATCCCGTGTGTATAGAGAGTCGAGGACAAGGCCCCGATAACTGCAATTTGGCAGCATGTCACTCATGTGCACTATTGCCTGAGACCTCATGTGAAGAACAAAATCGTCTTCTTGATAGAGGTGTACTCATCGGCACTTTGACAAATCCAGAAATAGGTTTTTTCTCACAGGACCGATAGATTTGAATATATACAATCAAAGAATAAGGATACTACACCATTTTAATGTTCTGTATACTAAAGAGCCACCAACAGGCCTTTTAACTGGACTTTCAAGTGTGCCAGCCGGATCTTTTGTCCAGTAAATACCACCAATTAGCATGTATTAAGAAAAGAGCCGACTGGTTTTGGCAAGATTGAAAATCTTCGTGTCGGCGTCCCCCACACACGTGGAGTGAGAGTTGGTGGTAAGATTCTATGGATAACAAGCATTTATCTCAAGATTGATCGTGGTTGTAGTCAAGGTGGATTATTGGTATCGTATGAAAATGAAAAAGATTTGTAACACAAAGAAAAAATATGTTTTTTAGTAACCTCTTGAATAACCGAGTTTTTTAAAAGATATGACCATAAGAATAAATATTCCAAGAGACCGAATCATTGAGTTCTGCCTCAGGTGGCAGGTGAAGGAACTGGCCATATTTGGTTCTGCCCTTGGGGATAACTTCGGCCCTGAGAGCGATGTAGATATACTCGTGGTCTTTTGTGATGACGCTATGTGGACTGTCTTTGACCACATAAAGGCAGAGGAAGAGCTGGAAAATATCCTTGGGCGTAAAGTGGATTTGGTGGAAAAGAGCGCGATCCGCAATCCTTTCCGCAGGTATCACATCCTTACAAATAACGAGGTTGTCTATGCGGCCTGTGGAGCACGATCCTGCCTATCTTTGGGATATGCTTGAAGCGGCGCGCAACTGTAGAGTTCACCGGTGAAAGTTCGCTTGAGGAGTTTATAGATACAGGCAAAGAAGCACGCATCATGCGCACGGCCATAGAACGTAAACTGGAGATGCTTGGTGAGGCCGGACGAAGGGTCGGCTCGGGGTTCCGTGAGAGGCACCTGGAGGTCCCATGGAAGGAGATCATCGGCCTTCGTAACATCATCATCAGTCATAAATACGAAAAAGTCAACTATGCGGAGATTTACGCCATTGTGCAACGGCAAATTCCAGACCTTATCTCTCGCTCCTTGAGCCTCTCGTGCCCAAGCCTCCTGAAGTCGGAGAGTGATGCCCGGAGGCGGTCGGCTTATAGGCAAAAAGACTAAAAGTCCGCAGGTCTCCACTGTATAGTTTTTGTATACTAAAGAGTCACCAATAGAGACTATTCACTGGATTTCGAGGTTGGCCAGTCAGCCATTTTCCCCAACAAATACAAACTAATAGCACTCATTGGAAAAATGGCCGGACGGCTTTGGCGAGACTGAAAATCCTCGTGTCGGCGGTAAGCGTCAAATTAACCCCACCCTTTAAGGCTTGAGTTTATTGATAGTATCCTGGTCAAGGTTCATTGGGAGTAGTGCCTTAAGGTCTTCATTTGTCTTTGCCTGCGGGATATTTTCAAAGAGGTGTCTCAGATATTGAT
>JAJRUL010000168.1 GCA_024277795.1 Candidatus Zixiibacteriota bacterium | reverse complement strand
ATGAACTGGAGCTTTTGTTGCATCCCCTTTGAGAGTTCTTCGACTTTCTTATTTTTGTAGTCCAAAAGATTGACACGTTCAAGCCACGGGTCGACACTTGACTTTATCGCACGCAGGGACATCCCTTTGAGCTGAGCAAGAAAAGTAATAACCTCTATAAGAGTCATTTTCTTATAGAGTCCTCGTTCTTCGGGGAGATATCCAACTCGATTGCGAAAATTCGGTCTAACGGGTTCACCGTCAATAAGCACTCGGCCAGAATCAGGAACTGTGATGTTCATGATCATTCGTATCGTTGTCGTCTTCCCTGCCCCGTTCGGACCGATAATACCATATATGATACCTTTTGGCACTTCCAGAGAAAGATCAGCAACAGCTACTTTACCATCATACTCTTTTCTGATATGTTCAAGTGTTAACTTCACTAATAGTCCTATCCAACTTTTATTGTGCTAAATACTGATACCTATTTCCACTGTCTTACGTCAACCAAAACTCTGATACTATTTCTTTCTATCTGAATCTGTTCTTCGATGTGTAAAAGATTGTGGAACTTTGACCATAAAATCGAAATGAAGCGGAGTCTTCTTAACTATATTATTCATAACTGCAGAGTGCGGTATACGATAGTATGTTGAGTTAATTGCTACTGTGGAGAAGTGCTGAACATAATAGTCAAGCATCTCGCCATCAATAATGTCAGGGGGATAGAATCTATTACGCCAACCTTTGAAGCTATATCCTGATGTCCCAACTCGTAGTTCCATGTCTTATGTACGCACGCTGACCAAGAATATTCATGAAAAATCTGTATTATTATGCTGAACCATCAATCTTTTTCATGTATCTGTTGGTTGTTATTCTTCCTTTGGGTAATCTGTTGAAATCGAACAAAATTGCAGTTCGGACAGACCCATTTACGTTGCTTGTGAAAAGAACGTTTCAATTCTTTCATTGCGTGTTTACATCGGGAACATTTCATATGCGTGATCTCGATCTACTGTGTCAGATGCAGGAAATCAGACAACAGAAACTCCATTCTTCCAATAAAGGTTGACATTCGAGACATCACCGTGTAGCCGAATGTTGTTCCGCAGAACGCCATAAGAAAGTACGTTCCCCCCTTAGCTACCCAACCAAAAGATCCAGTATGTTCCCTACTGAAATAGAAATATGCCAATGTTGATAGCACTCCTGCAATGACGACAATAGCCGAGATATCCAGCCACCCACTCTCAAGCAATATCGGTTGGATAGTTGCTGAAATCTGCTGTAGGGTTCGCGCATTAAGCATTGCAGGGATGGCCGCTCCTGCACCAGAGCCGATAAGAACAGCGATAGCAATTCTTGAAATATGTGAGGTCCCTTTGAAGAATCGACCGAACATCAGCAAACCAAGAATGAACGGGATGACCAATGAAATCTTGTGTTCACTAAAGAGTGGGATAAACAACAGATCCATCAATGTCGTCGACCAAGTTATAACGAGAAAATATCCTATTGAGACTCCGACAAGAAGTGACTCTGCGACTTTGTAGATAGGGTTGTCACGGTATAGGAAACTCAGGATTGCCAAGGTAAGCAAGCCAGCAGTTATTGTCGAAATAGCCATCAGGTATTCCCTCTTCCACTTGATCTGCGCCGGAAGTACATGACATTACCAGCAATAACAAGTATCAAAACATAGAGATGTGAAGCTGTTTGTGCAAGCATTCCTCTTTTCCCTCCACCTCCTATATTTAGTAGTTTTTCGTATTCGGCCGCTCCGCGTAATCCGCCTACAATTGCTTCCAATTGTCCAGATGAAAGATATGGATCATACGTTGTAACCATTGCCGCAGTCAAAGCGGCGGAAATCCGTACCCCAAAACGAGCGTTACCGTATTCTATCCAGTGAGTTGTTAGAGAGCCATCGGCAATGGAAATCACTCCAGCAATGTCATTGTATGTATCGATATCCTTCAACATCGGATGTTCAGAGTATGTTTTGCCAAGGTAATCAACGGGATATGTTCTTGAGATAGATTCTCCCATTGATAATATAGCCGCAATGTATTGAGGTTTGAACCCAAGATAAACATAGTCTACACCGTATGATTTGTTAAATTCATTAGCAGTCTGTTGCATTAGACGATAACCTACACCAGTTCCCTCAGAAAGCAGAGCTGTTCCTATCAGTTTAATATCATTACGGAAAGCATGGCGAAGCACTGCGAGAGCAAGTGGGCGGATTTCCGGCAATGATGAAGCTTCATGGTCGAAAGAGATGATCAGTGTAGAGCCAGCAGGTAATGATTCAACAAAATCGTACATCTTCTGTGTTTCAGCGCTTACGACTGTATCTGGGCTATAGTTTAGCATCATCGAGACAGTAACTACCGCAAACAGGCCAGCAAAAACATAATGTCGAGAAGTTATTTTCGTCATTTTTCTCCACCTAACCATGTTCTCTCAATTCCAAGAATAACCCTTAGTGATGTTGTTAGAGACCCTAATCCTATTCCTATTAGGATAGCACGGCGTGCTGCCATTGATGGATTGTTGCGTACCCAGACGGCTATGTCAGGGATGAAATCAGGAAGGAGACCTTCCAAAGATGAACGACTTAGGATAGTCAGGAAGGCCGCTATCAAGAGAACAGCCGCAGGACCAGAGCGTGCATGAAACCCGCGAAATGCGGCTGATGCAACAAAGAATGCTAAGAGTGAAAAAACGGTTGATTGCAAAGGGACCTGAACATTTTCAAATACCCACATGAAAGGTGAGTCTCCCTTAATACCCCAAATCAACGCAAGTATTGGCATGAGAACAACACCGAATAGTGACAACAGTCGATATAAGCGATCATTCCCTCTGCTGATGGCGGTTACATGATTCCTGATAAAGCTAATGACACCTACAACAAGGGTAAAAGCAAAGATGATTTGCCAGTAGTCGACTAGAATAAGAGTATTGATCTGTTTTGCTGTAGGATGATCTAAGAAATAAAGCGTGAACATAATCAAGCCAAAAAGAAGGCACACAATTTGTGGTAGACGTCTGGACATCATAATTTCCACCAAGCTGACGATGGATCAATCGTTACCCATAAGACAGCTATAAGAATATATATGGCAATCAACACTTTAAGAATATCTTGGGCTTTTACTGATGCAAGGATTGAACGATCTCCCGACAAGTAACCAGAGGCAGCGAAAAGCTCTTCACCTATCAATACGTAGTCACAGGCGACGATAAAGAATGATAGCTGTATAGTGGAGTCTGTCCCTGCAATTTGAATTGCTTTATTTATATTTCCAGTTTCGGCCAAAATCAATGATTCTGCTTCAAAGGTTCCAAGCAGAAAGACTGAGGCCGGTTTTCTTCTGCTGATCAGTCCTTCAACTGAGGCTGCATATCCAAATTGTGAAGAGCTGACATAGAATGCGTTATCTTCACGATACCTGTCAGGAAATCCTGCATTCGCGTACGCTTCCTTCATCACTTCTTGGGCTACGGCCATAATCACAGGGTCATGCGTCGGGAATATCAAATCGCAATCATATTGGGCTGTTTTTTGAGCGACATAGCTGAGGATATTCAATGATGCGATAGTTGTAGGTCGCTGAATGTCTCCTCCCCACCCAGGGGTATATAGTAGGGGGCGAGCCATTTCAGTCGCTCTTCCAATAGCTTCCTCAACTGCCCTAAGTCCTGCAATTTCTCGAATTTTGATCTTCTTATCTTTTGACTTGTAAAACGTTGTATAGAGGACGATTGCAATGGACAGAATTGCGGCTATCAAAGTTAATACAGTATCCTGTGCAAACCATGTCATCGAGTTATCTGACTGGACAACAATACTGCAAGGAATGACATTAATAATTATGCTTATGAGAAGATTCACAAAACAGCATATCAGTCACCTGATTGTTCATCAACAAAAAGATTTTTGGTTGACCACAAAGAATATCAATACTACTAATAATGCCAAATGAAATACTTCAAAGAGGAACCTGATTTGTGAAAACATATATTTGCTTTTTGTTTATTCTGGTAGCTGGGGCTGTTTCTGCAGAGACAGAAATAGAATGGTGGCAATTTGGACAGATCCTGCTATTAAACCGACAATTCGAGAGATGGTATCAGACTTTGAGCAACAGAACCCTGATATCAAAGTTAAATTGACCGATTTGACATGGTCGCATGGTCATGAGAAAATAGTCCTTGCTTTTGCTTCAGGTCGTGGGCCTGACGTTGTTGAGCTTGGGTCGGATTGGATTGCTCAGTTTGCAGAAAATGGCCAATTGACTGACATTTCTGCTGATATAGCATCTGATAGTGCTGAATATCAGGGATGGTCTATGGCTAATTATAATGGCAGAATTATGGCCTATCCATGGTTTTTAGGGACTCGTGTGTTATTCGGTAATTTGGATTTGATGGCAAAGGCGGGATATGATGATACATTTGTTCCTGTTTCATGGCCGCAACTGCTGGAAGCATCGAAGAAAATATCAGCTCTCGGACCGAAATACTATGGCTGGGGTTCGAATGCACCTGAAAAACACCGTCTATATAAGAAATATCTCCCCTTCTTGTGGTCGGCTGGTGGACAAATTTTAACCGATGATGGTAAACTTTGTGTGATCGCTTCAACATATGCTATTGATGGGTTGACCATCTATAAGATGCTTCATGATTCTGCAGGTTATGTAGCGAAACAGCGGGGAATTGAAGATGCTTTTTTAGACGGCAAGGTTGGCTTCATTATTAGTGGTGATTGGCTTTTGAAACGGATAGAAAAAGAAAACAGAAAAATCAATCTGCTTTCCACATTGATCCCCGGGCCGACTCTCCCTGGACGATCTTTCAAGGGGGGTGAATTCTTGGCGATAAATGCCAAATCTGAAAAGAAAGAAGCCGCGATGAAGTTTGTGCGGTTTATTACATCTCCTGAGCAACAAATCAAGTTCTGTAAAGCTAATCGCTCGGCAAATCCTTCAAGCGTTAAAGCTCAGCAGGATCCATACTTTGCATCAAACGATCATATTCAAACATTCATAAAACAGATACGCCTTGCCAAGCATCCCCCTGTTGATCCTGATTGGGTATACATGGAAGGAATTATTGAACAAGCTGTTGAAGATGTTGTCTTCAATGGTGAGCCTGTAGCAGAATCCTTGCGAAAAGCTCGCCATGAGATAGAGAAACAGAGAAAATAAATATGCGACAGTCTCCCCTGTCGTCGACACTACTACTTCTCCCCTGGCTTATATCTTTCGGGTTGTTCTAGGTCTATTCATTAGGCTATTCGATCATTATGGGGTTCAGTAATAAAGAGTTGCTTAGAGCGGACTGGCAATGGGTTGGTTTGCAAAACTATGTGACTCTGTTCAAAGATGAACACTTCCTTTCAGCTTTAGGGAACACATTTGTCTTTGTGGTCGGTACAGTTCCGATAACTACTATCTTGGCATTGGGAATGGCTTTGCTTGTTAATAGAAAATTTCGAGGTCGGGGCATATTCCGTGCAGGATATTTTTTCCCGTCAATAACATCAATGGTTGTCATTGCATTGATCTTTCAAGAACTTTACCGACGGGACGGCTATGTCGCAATGTTAGCAACAATGATTGGATTGACCCCACCTGAATATGGCTTCTTAATTGATAAGTCGACCGCACTCTATTCAATTATGGCCATGGATATTTGGATGTCAGTCGGATATTATATGCTGATATTCTTGGCGGGGTTAAAGTCAATTCCTGATGAGTTGTATGAAGCTGCCAGAATGCAGGGAGCTAGTTTTTTCCATCAATTACGGTATATCACCATACCAATACTGAGGCCTGTAGCTTTATTCATTATAGTTATTAATTCTATCAAATCATTTCAGGTATTTGTTGAGATTTATGTTATGACGGGTGGTAAATCTGACACTATGTCTATGGTATATTTCGTTTATGAGAATGGTGTGACCAAGGCATTTCAATTTGGGTATGCTTCTGCCGCTGCAATCATCTTATTTGCCATTATAGGTGTCTTTTCGATAATGCAATTCTCTATTCTTAAGCGTAGGGAGCCAATATGGTAACCTATTGGCTGAAAACTTTGCTCAAGTATGTAGGGTTGACTGCAATACTTGCTGTTATGCTCTTTCCTCTTGTTTGGATGATACGAGTCGCATTTCTCCCCTCATCATCGGGTTCTGTAACGTTGACATCTCTCTTTGCCAGTTCATTTACCTTTGAGAATTTCACCTATTTGTTTGTAACTGGAAGCATCGGGCGGGATTTATTTAATTCAGCTTTTGTAGCAATAGTTGTAACCGCAGGGAATATCCTGTTTTGTTTCATGGTTGCCTATGTTTTGGCCCGCCAGCCAAATGTATGGACTAAACTGCTGTTTGGGTCGGTGCTTGTTGTGCTCATGATTCCCGCTCATATTTTGATCGTCCCACTGTACTCGCTCATGACAAGTGATATGATGCCGATCCATGACACATATTATGCTCTAATTCTCCCATGGTTAGTTTACCCAATTGGGATATTTCTTGTAAAACAATACATTGAGTCTCTACCAACGTCTATGGAAGAAGCCGCTCGAATAGATGGTGCATCAGAACTGAGGATAATTTGTCAGGTTGTGATGCCGTTGTGTAAACCTGTTTTGGCTGTGTTAGCAATTCAGGTCTTCTTTACGAACTGGAACTCCCTTCTGTTCCCGTTAATCTTAACCTCAAGTGAGCACTTACGTACTCTCCCTGTGGGGCTATCTCATTACGGTTCAGACGAGTGGGCACCTCTACAACACAAAATGGCGGGTGCTACTATTGCTGTGATACCTGTACTGATTCTTTTTATTATTCTGCAACGTCGTATTGTATCGGGGATTACAGCAGGTGCCGTAAAGCAATAATTTAAGTCAAACGACTCTTTCTTTTTTTTCCTTGCGCCATACCTCTGACTACCCTAAATAGTAGCGATTAGATTGAATATGTATTGTACAGTATATGTAGATGAAAGGATGAGATGAGAATGAAAACAGCAATTGTTGTGTCAACTCTGTTTCTACTGATGTTGACTGGTTGCGGAGTCAACAAAGACTACGTGAATCAGCAGATTCAAGAATCAGAAGCACGTACGGGATCGAAAATTGGATCATTGAGTGACAAGGCTGATGCAAATGCAGCTGAAATTGCAAAGCTACAAGGATTGGCCAGAGATCTTTCCGACAAAACTGCAAAAGCAATCAATGATGCTGCTGGTTTTGAAAACTATCAGGTTATCTGGGAAGGCACGATCAATTTCGACTTTGATTCATATGAAATAACTTCCACTGCTGAAGAGATTCTTATGAATGGTTGCGCTAAGATGGAACAGGTTCCACGCTCACTAATGGAAATAGTCGGCCATACAGACAGGACAGGATCTTCCAGCTACAATATGTTGTTGGGCGAAAAGCGTGCCAGTTCTGCAAAAACATTCATGGCTCAGAGATGTGGCGTTTCGCTTTATCGTTTGTTTATCGCTTCCTATGGTGAAACATTACCTGTGGCACTTCCTGATGAACAACAGGCCTCATCACGTAACCGTCGTGTCACACTTAAAGTGTGGGGTCCACTCCAGTAAACGATATTACTGAATAGTCCCCAAAAAGATGAAAGGCGAATGCTCACCGCATTCGCCTTTTTTATTTGGAGTATCCACAGAGGGGACTAGTCATCATCTTCTGTACCTGTACCTCTCTTGGACAGATCAATCTTATGTTCAACGCCTTTTATTTTGTAGTCTTTTTCAGTTTTTACTGCCGATGGTTCTGTGACTGTTGTTACCACTCTTTGCGGGAATGGAATCTCGATGTTTTCATCACGGAACCGCTTTAGAATCATTTCACGAAGATCACACTGAGTTTGAAATTGATCAGCAACGTCTTTGACTCGACACCTAAGTGACACATCAAGAGAGCTGTCACCGAAGTTAAGGAATTTGAATTCAGGCTCAGGTGTTTTCATAACACGCGGATGCTTCTCTGCTTGTTCAAGCATCACAGCTCGAACGTGATCAAGATCTTCGTTATAGCTCACTCCCACATCAACTCGTACGCGGATTTCTGGTCTTGGATATGTTAAGTTGTGGACAGTCTGCTTCATCAGTTCAGCATTCGGTACAATTATCAGCGTATTTTCAAATGTCCTGAATTTGGTCGACCTTACCCCTATTTGGTGAACAATGCAAACTGTTCCGTCAGTTAAGCGAACGCGATCATTGGCTCTGAAAGGTCGATCAATCATCATAACAAAACCACCAATCATATTGGCGATCGTTTCTTGAGCTGCAAGTGCGATTGCCAATGAACCAACACCGAGAACGGTCAATAAACCAGTCACATCGACCTTAAAGTGATCGAGTATTATTAAGACACATAGCACGTAGAGAATAACCTTAATCGCTCGATCTATCAATGGTACAAATTCATCGTCAACCTTTGTTTCGGTCTTCTTCGCGAGATTCTGCCCAAACCATTGTACGAGTGTTGACAAGACAGTTACTATCAGTCGCGTTACAATAAAAACTGATAGAGAGAATAAGACACCATTCACAACACTGAAAAAGCGAGGGCCAAGATAGCTCCCCGCTGATAAACCGATATGGTCAGCAAGGAATTTTAGCCCTGTTAAATACACAAGAAGACAGATGTTACCTCTTGTTAACGTGAGAAGCTGATCGTCGAGATTGGTTTTTGTTCTGGCTGCCAAACGAGAGGCAACAACATATAAAACCAATCGGAGTAACCATACAGCTAAGATTGTGAGAGCAATAATTATAGCCACCCCAACAACTGATTGCCAGAATGGTGAAATATCAATTTCTTTGAGAATATTCTCCATAACTGTTACCGTATTTCAAATAAAATTTCTGAAGTTTCAAAACGTGCACGAACCTGAACGGTATCGGGATAAACTGCTTGCGTTTCAGCAGGAACAAACGGGAACAATGTTCCAAAATCATACTTTTCATTCATATTGGAGTCGAGAAAGCCCTTGAGCAGATATTTACCTGCAGGGAGGTCTACGTTGAAACTATTTCTATCAACAGTTATAGTTTGAGTATGTCCGTTACCGATCTTTTCAAATGTGAGTAGGAAAGGATCATATTTCGAAGAGTCATTTAGTATGGCAATAGTACCCGATACAGAGCCCAATGAATCAGGATTATAGGTTGAGAACCTATAGGTCAATAGCGAATCACCTAATGGGTTGTTGTTCATGTCCAGTATATCAAATTCAGTTATATCCATACGATAATTACCACCCGCCCTAATATCTTCGCTGGTAAACGAAAAGGATGCGGGATGATTAATCACACGCTTTAGTTGAAGCCGTTTTTCAGCGTTGTCCCATAGTGTGAATGTTTCGTCTGTAAGTTTTGAACTGTCTATCGGCTCATTGAATTCAATACCGATTAGCAGGTCATCTTTATATACTGGAAGACTGTCTGGCTGAAATGATAGAATCTTAGGAGGACTGTTGTCATCGACAAAAGATACAGAAAGAGAATCAAAAAGAAGTGAGTCGTCATCAGCATTGTAAGTCAGAACCAAATCATAAACCCCTTCGACTAGGTTGGGGACAAAGCATTCTATATGGGATGACAACGAATTGTCAGATCCGACCAAGTATTTGGCTGGAAATGCAGTACGATTGGAGTCTGCAGTCATGAGCCTAATATTCGCAGGAAATCTCTTTATCATTTCCAAATCAATAGGTTTCGATAATCGTAATTTTATCATTTTATCTGCTGAAAAGCTGACTGAAATAATCTCTGGTTTTACTGTATCCTGTTCATTGAGCATCATGCGCAGGTTATCATATGCATTTGTGATAGAAAGATCGATTGTGCGATCAGTAACAGCATACGGTTCGACACTCGCATCAAACAGTTCGTTCTTGTTTCGATCAATAAATGCGATCAATCGATAGTGCTTCAATGGTAGATAAGAAAATGAGAAATATCCTTGGCTATTTGTCTCAGTGGCATACATAGGGTACAAAGAATCAAAACTTTGCAGAGCAGTAATTGTGTCTTCCAGATATAATCCGACAATAACTCTGGATTGAGGTTGGTCTCGTTTAGTTACAATTCCTGAAACATGCCCTGAGTCAATTGTTGCTCCTGTAGAGAAAGCGATAACATTCCCAGTATCGAGCTTATTGCGACGAAGATCTTCGATCGATCCTGCTAATGAAATGATATACGTTTGATCAATAGCAAAGCTGTCTGCAAAGATTATTTGCAAACGGTTTGATTTAACTTTAATTTTTGGTTCTTTTTGTGGTCGTGGAGAGATATAGACAGTCTTACTTTGAGTAGGTTTTAGGATAGGTTCTGAGAATTCAATACGTACAACATTGCCTCGCGGGACATTCGTTGCACCATTCACCGGTGATGAAGAAACTACTTGAGGTGGCGTTCGGTCTATCTCTCCCCCCGGCGGTCTGGCAATTTCTGCACAAGAAAGTATTATTGCTGACAATGCGATAAAAGTCAGCATGAGAAGATATTGATGTATCCTCTCAGTATATCGACGATTCAATGATCGAGTTTCTCCTTGATCTCCTGATTTTCCGGACTGAGTTCCAGTGCTCGATTCCACCATTGACGCGCTTCCTTGCGTTTCCCGGTCGTATAATAAGCATCACCTAGATGATCGAAAATAACAGGATCATTGTCAAGCATTGCCGCCTGCTCAAGATATTTCAGAGCAGGTTTATATTTTGCCATTTTGTAGTAGATCCATCCAAAACTGTCCAGATATGCAGGATTATCCGGTTGGATTGCTACGGCTCTCGTGAGGAGTTCGAGAGCATAGTCAAGTTTTACACCTCTATCCGCTAAAGAATATCCGAGATAGTTGAGAGCTTGGTCATGCTGAGGATTTCGGGCGATCAACTCTTCGAAAACTTCCACACTCTTTTCAAATGGACCGACACGTTCATAGGTAACAGCAAGTGCGAACATAACAGTATTATATTCTTCAGGATTATGAAGATGTTGCAATGCTGTTTGATAAGTTTGTATCTCATTTTCAGGTTGTTTGAGCAGACGATACATTGTACCCAGATCTAACCAGTTGGATGCTATTGAGTCTTCAACTTGTGTGAGAAGTGAAAAATAATGAAGTCCGCCTTCCAAGTCGTCATTTTTTACTGCTATTCGCCCTAGGTATCTGTATGTCAAAGGATGCTGGTCCCCCGCATCTACTAAACTCAAAAACACAGAATCAGATTGGGCAAGGGAGTCCATAAAGAAGTACATCATACCGAGCCGTCTGGCTGAAGTCATTTGGAACGGTGCGAGCTGTACTTCACGAATTGTGTGAAATAGAGCTTGATCGAGAGAATCAAGCATGGCGTATGCTGAGGCAAGTCCTCTATGTATGAGCAGATTGTCAGGGTCTATATGTACTGCTCTATTGTAAACGATCAATGCAGAATCAAGTTGACCTGTTTCTTGATAAATGTCTCCTAACCCAACAAATGACATAACATTAGTTGAATCGGACTGCAAAACGATAGAGGATTCAAAGCAGTGTTTGGCAGACTCTAAATCACCTTGTTGAAGACGTATGATACCTAATTCTTGCCACAAACGGTGGTTCTTCGGTCTTAGCCTGACAAGGTTTTCATATGCCCATGCTGTTGAGTCGAGCAACCCTAAAGCACGATATTCTCCTGCCAAATAAGAGTATACAGTAGAATTATTCGGGTCAAGTGAGGTAAGTTTTACAAAACATGCACGTGCTGAATCGGCAAAACCAATTGATCGATAGACATTACCGCGAAGTGAAAGGACTTCAAAATCCTCTGGATCGATACCATCCAAAGCCGCCAGAACTCCTTGAAAATCTTGCATTCGATGCAGATTCGTAGCTAGTGAATATCTTATTTCGTACGAATCGGGATATACTTGAAGTGCTTTGCGGTAACTCTCAGCTGCACGATATGAGTCGCCGAGAAGTTCATATAGATTCCCGTTTACAAAGTATTGGAATGCAGTTCGATCGATTTTCTGTTTGTCAGAAACTAATGGGATTAGGTCAGCAGTTAACTGCTCTTGTTTCGGTTTAACCTCAAGAACGCCTCTTCGGACTGTGGTGGACGTACAACTGGTGAGAATTAGTAGAATACCGAGTATTGGAATTAAATGTTTCATATAACTCTACTATCTGATTGGAACAGGTCCTCTCTATCAGGTTTGCTTTATAGTATAATACATCGACAGAGGTGAAAAGTGCCCAATCAGTTTATCTTATCAGCTTCAAAAAACGCCTTTTCCCTACTTTGAGTACTATTTCATTGTTTTCAGGGAGTGCGAATTCGTGTGAATCAGAAGTTATTTTTTCTCCATTTAATGAGACTGCACCCGCCTTTATCAGTTTTCTGGCTTCACCGTTTGATTTAGCAAGACCATATTTACTTATTAGGCCGACCAAATAGATTTTGTCAGGATTCAGCTCCCACCGATCAAGGTCAGCTGTCGATATGACAGGGATATCGGCCGGGAGCTGTTTCTTTGAAAAGACCCTTTCAAATTCTTGACGTGCCTCTAATCCTGACCCCGCCGGATGATACATATCAACCAACCGTTCACCTAGCTCCTTTTTTATCACCATCGGGTTTATATCAGGTTGTTCAAGCCGTTTTTTTACAGAAGCAAGTTCATCAAGGGTCATATCTGTCGCTAACTCAAAATAGGAAAGAATCAATTCATCTGGAATAGACATTGTTTTACCAAATATCTCGACTGCTGATTCTTCTATTCCAATATAGTTATTCAACGATTTGGACATCTTTCTCTCACCATCAAGCCCAACGAGCAGAGGTAATGTCAGTATGCACTGTGGTTCAACACCATACGCTTCTTGAATTGTTCGACCAGCTAATAAGTTAAATCTCTGCTCAGTCGCACCAATTTCAACATCAGCCTTTATTATTACAGAGTCATAAGCCTGCATCAATGGATAGAATAATTCATGTATTGAAATCGGGATTCCACGACGGTACCTCTTTTCGAAGTCATCCCGTTCTAAAAGCCTTGCGACTGTGAATTTCGTAGCCAGAGTCATCACCTCAGCAAATGACATTTCTTTGAACCACTCACCATTGAAACGTATCTCAGTCTTTGACTTATCGAGTATTTTGAAGAATTGAGCCTGATATGTGGCCGCATTTTCAAGAATCTGTTCATATTCAAGCTGAGGTCGTGTTGCTGACCGCTCGGACGGATCCCCAACCATCGTTGTGTAGTCACCTACGATTAACACGACCGTATGCCCCAAGTCTTGGAATTGCTTTAGTTTCCTTATTCCTACAGTGTGTCCGATATGTATATCTGGTGCAGTCGGGTCAAAACCTTGCTTGATTCGGAGAGGTCTATCCTCTTGGATTGATCGTAATAGCTTGGCACGAAACTCATCTTCTGGGAGCATATCAACCGTTCCTCGCTTGATTATCTCCCATTGTCGTTCTAACTCTTCTGCGTGTTCTGGTTTTACCGTCTCACTGGTCACAACTGCTCCTTTATGCGCATCTTTTTTCTCATATCGACATATAACAGATAGAATTATGTTATTGTCGGCAAAAGCCTTCTTGTCATTTGTATAACTGACAAAAGAAAGTGAGGTCTTTCCTGACTTACAAGTTGAAAATTATTAAACTTGACTGTTTTGTCAAAGCGAATGTCTTTTAACGACCATGGTACGAAGAGTAAATCAAAAGAGATTCCGAAAAAACAACCGGAATAAATCGATTTTCATTGGCATAGGTCTCTTTGTCATGCTGATGGCCTTCCTAGGCTATCGAACCTACAGCGTATATCAATCTGAACTCCCGTCATTTGAACAGCTTCACAATATAGAACCGAGTTTGACAACAAAAGTATATGACCGCAATGGCGTGTTACTCAAGGAGTTTTATAGTGAGAATCGGTTGATGACACCATTTCGAGAGATGCCAGATGATCTTGTGAATATGCTCTTGGCTTCTGAAGATCGTAAATTTTATGATCATTGGGGGATGGATATTCGCCGTCTCTTCATCACTGCTACAACCAATATGATGCATTGGAAAATATCTGGCGGTGCCTCGACAATCACTCAACAACTTGCCCGTATGTTATTCCTGAATCGTGAGCAGACTATTTCACGAAAAATAAAGGAAGCGCTAACAGCTATCAAATTGGAGCGGACGTATTCTAAAGAAGAGATTATTGAGATGTATCTCAATATGTATTACTTTGGACGTGGTGCGTATGGGGTTGCTGCGGGAGCAAGGACATTCTACGACAAAGATGTCTCCGAACTGAATATAAATGATTGTGCAATTCTAATTGGTATGCTAAAGGCCCCAAATAAGAATTCACCATTCAGACATCCTGATCGTGCATTACGTGCAAGGAATAGGGTCCTGTATTCTTATTATAGCTGGGGGAGAATTGACAGAGCACAATACGATTCTCTGAGTGCGTTACCGCTGGAAATATCTCCTCCAGTGGAAAAAGTCGGACTGGCTCCATACTTCACGGAAACAATCCGTAAGTACATTTATGATCGTTATGGTGAGGACAAACTGTATTCCGGTGGATTAAAGGTATATACATCACTTGACGCAGGATTGCAGGCAGTGGCTGAAGCCGCAGTTGCGCGCAAGGTCGATTCACTACGTGCCCGACTCAAACGGAACCACCCGCCAAACAGTCCTGCTTATACAGAAATCTTGCGTGATACAGTCGATGAATTTGGAAATCCTATTCGTGAGTATAAGAAGATACAATCCGCCTTGATCTCAATCGATAATAGTAATGGTGATGTCTTGGCAATGGTCGGCGGTAGGTCTTTCGAGGAGTCAAAGTTTAATCGTGCAGTCCAATCTTTATTACAACCTGGATCTGCTTTCAAACCGTTTATTTATACTGCATGCATCGACAATGGATATAGAACTACTGAGATAATTGATGATCTTCCCATTGTACTTGATATTCCAGGTGCAAAGCAATGGCGACCACATAACTTTGATGACAAGTTTCTCGGACCGATGACACTTCGTGATGGTATCAGGCAATCACGGAATCTTGTTGCTATTCGATTGATTCTGAAAATCAATCCTGAGCAAGCTATTTTCTATGCCAGAAGAATGGGAATTACTACCCCCCTCTCCCCCTCGCCGTCACTTGCGTTGGGAACTGGAGAAGTGAAGTTAATCGAACTGGTTTCAGCAATCAGTACCTTCCCTAATAAAGGTGTTCATATACCGTACCGCTTGATACATAAAATTGTAGATCGCTATGGCCGTGTTATTGAAGACAATAGTGCGATTCAAAAAGAAGAAGTCCTCTCTGAGGAGACCGCCTTTATTATGACCGATTTGATGGCCTCTGTTATAAATAATGGGACGGGCCGGGGAGCGCGTAGAAGAGGATTTACCCGACCTGCAGGTGGCAAAACAGGGACTTCAAATAATTTCTGCGATAACTGGTTTGTTGGTTTTACTCCTGAAATTACAACGGGTGTCTGGGTCGGATTTGATCGTAAAACATCGTTAGGGAGGAATCAAACCGGGGCAAAAAACGGCCTTCCGATATGGACGGAGTTTATGATTGCCGCTCATGATTCTATTCCAGTGAGTGGTTTTGAAGAACCGGATGGAATCGTACATGCTGATATATGTGTTGAGTCGGGAGAACTTGCTACAGACCGGTGTGTTGATGTAAGAAATGATGTCTTTACAATAGACAATCAACCAACAAAGACTTGCCCTATCCATCCTTCTGCAGGTCTTTTTATGTCTGGAGGTAAGAGTCAGGATCGTGAGCCCCCTCCCGACACTTCAGATGAACGAGTACATTTCTGATTACAACTGTCGATTAATTATCGATTCCTTCTTGACAGTACTCATGTTTTTTCCATATATACAATTCTCTGCGTGGCGTTTATTTGCCTCCCAGTTATTGTGTGCCGGAGTGGTGAAACTGGTAGACGCAGAGGATTCAAAATCCTCCGATGGCAACATCGTGCCGGTTCGAGTCCGGCCTTCGGCACCAAAAAAACAATTTCAACTTGACTGCCTGATATCCCTGCTCTATTTTTCAACTCAAGAGTAAGTTTGAGCACTCTATATAACATCAAGAACACTATTTTGACGGAATCCAGATGACCGATCTTGGCGAAGCTGTTGCAATTATCATCGAAAAAGATAAGAAACTTGATAGTAAGTGTCCATTCTGCTATAAAAAAGAGAAAGGTCACGCAGGTTCACCTCAAGAAGGAAATGCTGACGATCAAGTTGTTAGTAAACCGACCGCACTAGGTAGTCTCGATATTGGACAGGGAGCCAGTATAGCACCCTATTGGTACAATAGAGCACGTCATCATATTATTCCTGCAAAGCAGTGTTTTGCCAAGGTGAGAAGGTTGACCCGTATGGCAATGGCGGCTGGATATGATGTGAATGACGGGGGTAACAATGGAATAGGCCTGCCGACAGTTAAGAATAACTATACTCATAATGGCAAAACTCAGAAGTATGGAAAGTTCAGCCTTCCTGAAAAACGTGATATCGCTTTTGAGATAATGAAGATTACTGGGAAACAGTGGCATGTAGGACATCATCACTATACTATTCCTGTAAACGAAGGTGATGAGAATGGAGCTGAAGAAGAAGGTACCCTTGATCATATGTGTTATGATATGGAAGTGATTAAGAAACTGATTATGGTCATGGAGTTTTTTGTCAAAGCAAACCTCTGTGATCAAAATGAAGACCAGAGTAGTGCAATCAAGGATGAGATAAATAAAGTAAGCAGGAAGATCAGAGACAAATTGAATAGCTTTGCATCGAACCCAAGCGAGAGTAGACCGTTTTTTGTCTCCGCACTTGCAATGCACTACGCTCAAAAAAACTAAGGACACATCTATATGTCAGAGTTCTATTTGCTCGATCAGGATACTCAACACCCAGATTTGCCAGTTATTGAAGATTATCCAGAGGAAATTGAGATTATGGATTTTATAAGTGGGCGAGTCGTTAAGGTTGAGAATACTCCAATCGAGATGTCACTATCGATTTCAAGTGGTTCCTTTCGACCAGATCTTATCACATATTTGCTCCCTTTGTTTTCTGATAAGATGAAGAATGCACTATCGGATTTTGGAGTTGACAATATTGACTACTCCCCAGTTATTTTTAGAGACTATAAAAATATGAATGAAGAATCAGGTTATTGGTTAGCAAATGTGATAGCTCTTCTTAAGTGTGTAGACATAGATAAAAGTACTGTTGACATATCAGAATTGTGTGGTGCAAAAATGTACGATTTTGAGTCATTCGTGATTGATGAGAAACGTACAGCTAACTTGCCATTATTCCGTCTTGTAGAGCGTGGGCAGTTCCTTATTATCAATGAAGCTCTAAAAAAGCATTTAGATAAATACAATTTTGAAGGCATACGCATTCTCAATACGCGAGATTATCCAGGCTACTAGCATCCGATTATAGCGAAGGTAACTGCATAATTCTTACACCTTCTGCTATATGGTCTTGCCAAAAGTGGGATTTTAGTTATCTTTTGCTTCAAGATAGTAGAAGCGTAATGCAGTAGAACGCAGGGAAAATAACTTTGCGTAACAATAGTATTTTAAGACAACATTGCTTTTCAATATATCTGTTGATCCTGTTCTTTTTTGTACAACAGGTTGATGCATCTCGGGCAAAACCTACTCGTATAATCGATCTCACAGTAGCTAAAAGTATATACTACTCTTTTACAGATACAGGAGTTGACCTAGCAAGAACTGCATCGATGTTTCCTGCTTCACAGAATATATCATCATTATCTCCAGGGACAGTAGTCGGCATTACCTATTATGATCAACAACATAATGGTTCCATTGGGCGTATGATAGGTGCAGGAATTCACGGCACGCCTGATTCGATGCGGACTCATTTCAGTTGGTCCTACATGAATCAGGGGAAATATCTTGCACGTTCTTATATGTACGGATACTATGATTTCTCTTCAGGAGCGTTTTCAGATACTATTCGAATGCAGGATATCGTTTTCTGGGCAGGATATGTCGGACTTCGTGTTTATGGGAAGAACAGAGTTATTATTGGTGGTCACAACCGTGATGGGACTGAACTGACTGCTCCACATTTTTATTGGACACCACCTGTTGGAGTTGATTTTAGCTCAAGATATGAAGAACGTCTTCCCGATTCTTTAATGGACCAAACTCTCGGTATCGGCAAGATTACGATTTGGCCTAAATTCAGTTATGTTGAAGGGGTGACTGATACTGTACTTCATGTTATCGCACAATTGCCAGAACTAAACCCGGGTGATCCGCAAACAATCGTGTACTATCGTAGACTTGGTGGCCCACACAGCGGGGCTGTGTGGGATATCATCCCTTATGTTGTGGATACTATCTACACATCATCTCATGACATTGATGCAAATCCATCAGGTAAAGTTGCAATAAGCTGGACAGCTAACCTCCCTTGTTCTCCTCTTGACGATGATACTTTGTCAGGATTGGAATGTAGAACATACACGAGATCGGATAATGATCTGTATTATCAGATATCAAATGACTTTGGAGTAACGTGGAATCCTCGCGTTAATCTCACAAACAATAGATTGACTGAAGGGGTTGAGGATGGTTGGCGCCCCTTTGGAGACTTGTCAGTCTTGCTTGATCAAGATGATGGAGAACTCCACATAGCATGGGGTGCTCGTTTTTGGCCAGCTGATGCCAATAGCGGTGGAATCGCTGATTCGAAGAGGAATAAGCTGTTTCATTGGTCGGAAAATGCTCCATATATACGCGAAATTCACAGTTCAGACTGGGACCAGCCAAATTGCAACGGCGGAAGGTGGCAGTTAAACAGTGCAAAGATGACTATCTCTCAGTGTAATGGAAAACACTACCTTTTATTTGTACAGTTTAATGATCTGCCTGCAGGTGTTACAGATGATTGTGCACAACCAACAAATCCGAGTTATCCTGATGGTGCGGCAAACGGCGATCTCTATCTGTCTATTTCATCTGATGGAGGTGTGACATGGGATGTAGCACGGAATCTTACCAATAGTAGAACTCCTGGATGTGACAGTGTTGGAGGAACTGGCGGTCCATGCGAGTCAGATAATTGGCCATCAATGTCACCTTATGGGATCAATACGGCATTCAATCTGTCAGATCCCAATATCAGTATAATTGTCCCGAATGGTTCAGTTCAAAATGATTGGTTCTTGGATGTCGAATATATAAACGATCATAGTGCAGGATCAATTGTACAGTATGAAGGATTTTGGCAACAAGCTGATGTGCGATGGTTTAGGCTCTCTTGTGTTGATCCTGTACCCTTCATTGATAGCTTACATATATCACTCGACTCGATCAGTTATCCTGCGTGGGGTATGCATGGCACTCAAGTTGACACTTTCTTGACATTGACCAATCCCGGCAATCAAGCAATATCCTATTCTTTGACCATCGAAGAGCTTACTGGTCCAACAGGATGGCTAGGAGTGACAGGAGCAACTGGAAGTATAGATGCAGGGATAAACAATTCAGAGCAGATTGTTTTGAACCTCAACAATACAGGGGTTGTCAATACACCTGGTTCTATCATTTCTTTGGTTGGCAGAATTATCATAGTCAGTAATGCAAATTCAAGCCCTGATACTATCCCTGTTTCATTTCTTGTTACCGATAACCTTGTTGCTCCCTCTTTTGACACAATTTCTACATCATGCATTTCACTAATGATAAAGAATGACGGATCCTTTGGTAAAGAAGGCATTGGATCGGTCAATATGGATTGGGTTGACAATGGTGACTGTGATTCAACTGCCAACATTTACCTTTATAGTGCCTCTCCTGTCATTGGTTGGATTAGTGGAGTTGATACTATCATGAACTGGTCGGCTTACAACGCTACGGCAGGAACACCAATTGGATTCGTGCCATTGACATCAGGAGCACTCAATCAGACCGCAGACTATCAAACATACAGTTCTCTTTTCACAACGTATGATACATCTATCGCTCTAAGGCAAACTTTATATGCCCCAACTTCAATTGATAGTTGTTCATTTATTATCAAAGAGCTTGAAATCTACAGCAATGACGACCTACCTCACTCAGGGATCGTTGTGGGGGAAGTCATTGACTGGGATATTCCATCGGATTCATCCAACAGAAACGGTTCAGGCTTCGATATTAGCCGTAATCTCATATATCAATATGGTGCGGAATATCACCAAGACGATACGGGAGTAAATCCCGCTTGTCAGGACAATGACATCCGATATGGTGGACTACGTTTCCTGAAAATGCAAAAACGCTCATCTACTGTCGATGACCTTGGTGATCCTTTTAAGGCCTACACTGAGAATAACGGCACCTATGTATATGAAACAAATTATGGTTTTCGTCCTAGTGAGTTGTATGGCAACATGACGACATCGACAGGTTTTTCTTCATGGTCGACAACATATCCCGATTCATCGTTTATTGACTTGCATACAGGAATGAGTTTTGTAACAGATTATACTGTTCAACCGGGAGAGACGTTGGTAATCTATTCGGCATACATGACGACAATGAACGGAGGATTAGTCGAAATCCAAACCACAGCAGATAAAGCCAATACATGGTTCTGTGATATGTTTTCGCTATGCAATCTGAGTTGTTGCACTAATCGAGGTAATGTGAATGATATCATTGGCCCCGGTGGTTCTGTTGATGTCTCGGATTTGACCTACCTTGTGAATTTCCTCTTCAAAGGTGGTCCTCCACCCATCTGCGAAGAAGAAGGAAATATCAATAATATCATTGGCCCTGGTGGTCCTGTCGATGTCTCAGATTTGACCTATTTAGTAAACTTCCTCTTTAAAGGTGGCCCAGAACCTCCTCCGTGTTGATTTTCTCTAACCCCCTGCGATATCTTGATTTGTTGCTATAGACGGGTTCTCACCGCAAAAAATGCGAATTTTGTGCATGTATGAAAAAAAACTTGAAAAAAGACAAAAATCCGTTATTTTCTATTTTGATACTACATGCGCATATCCTGCTTTGACGTACAGCTCAACAGCTGGATTATTTCTTCATAAGGAGGAGTCTGTGAAGTCTCTTTTTGCTGTTATCTTTATGCTATTCTTAGTTGCAATATTATCTCCTGTTCAAGCCGATACGGTCAAGCAAGTCAAATATGTTGATTTGGATGGGGATGGTTTTGATGATAATGCTACAGATAATGATCTTGATGGTATCCCTGACAAATTTGCCAGCCAAGGTAGTAAGGCCTCTGCTCCTCGTGCTATGGTTGACATGAACAAAATGTTTCAGGCTCCAACGACTGTGCTTACCGCTTCGCTTGGAAAGTCTAACCATCTTTTATACCTTGCTCGCAATACTGCTGTTCTTTCATTGGCAACTTGTCGTGGTGGTTTAGGTCGATTTGACCGTTTTGGTGGAAGTGCGACGACTCAAGGGAACTCAGGTAGCGGTTGTGCAGGTGGTGTATGCAGGTGAGCAGAATCAATCTTCGATACTTCGTCCTATTACTAATCATTTTTGGTGGCATGAGTAGTATTGCTACTAAAGTTACTGCTAAGGATATTAGCTCATTTGATATCACAATTGAAGAGCGTCGCTCTGACAATCTCTTTCAGGACAGTTCCGGACTCTCAGATACATACTCTGTTCGCTCTTTTACTGCTAATTTTTATCCTGTTAGCCCAGTATCAGTCGCTCTATCGTTGAGCCACACATATTACCAACAGACGACAGGATTGAGCAATCTATCAAGCACGATAAGCGCGACATATATTCCATTTGATACTGATTCGCGATTGTCTATCTACCTAAACGGGAGTCTCAATGGTCGACTCTATGGCAGTACGTATAATGGCATCGATGCAAATCGCGGGAACTTTATTGGGTCGGCATCATACCGTATTACTGATTACTTTAGAGTTCGTACGGGTTTCAGGTTTACCTCAACTCACTATACAAACAGCTCATTTGAGCTTGATCCGAATACTGATGAAACAGAGCGCTATGGGGGAATCAATCTAACGTTACCGGGAAATGTTAGTCTTGACGTAGAATTTGGACAGACGCGTGTTTGGTATATCTTTGTTGATGGAACACTTGAATATATCCCAGGTGCATGGAACCCCGGTTTAGTGGATGAGGCGAAAGTCGTTCATAAGATTCGCTCTACATTCATTTCACCTCGGATATCACGATCTCTCGGCCGACAGACGGGTCTCAGCATAACCTATACTCATCGTAGTTTTTCAGATATTGGTAATGCCCTTCTTCTTGCAGACGTAGTCGGCAACTTGTCCCCTTGGGCATCTGTATTTGAAGGTAATTCTATAATTTTCAGAGCCAAGACTTATGTCATCCCAAGTCTAATCACTACCGTTGGCTTTAGCTATGCCGAAAAGGAATACTTCCCGACACTTGATGACAAATTTGGGTCTCCAGTTACTGATGCTCGTGAGAGAAGCGAAACACTGAGGCGGTTCTTTATGGAAGTAAAACGTCCTGTACGGTTTGGTCGCCAAAGCATTGTCGATGTCGGACTGCAAATAGAAAAAACTGATAATAATTCAACACATGCACTCTATGGCTACGAGAGTTTGAATGTCGCTCTCATAGTTAACGTGCGACCATAAAAGAGGATGAATACGATAATAAACACTTAGGAATCCAACATACTATGAGAGAAGGACGAAACATGACGAAACAAACAGGTAAGGTGTTCTTACTTACTGTTGCATCTTTGATTCTATTGATAGCCTTGCCAGCAATGGCCGTTGTCGATGCTTCAAGGATTGACAACGTAAATAATATCGGGGAGATACCACCACCCCCTCAGGATCAGCTATTGCGATCCCCCGGAGCCGTTTATACAGGCTTCATTCGTGTATATATTACAGAAGTATCATCTCGTTGGCTCAATAGTTGGGGAACCCCATATCATTATGCATTTCTTGAGTATGCTCTTGATGAAGGGATGACCCTCAATGATGGTCAGGTTATTGAATTTGATACAACTGTTGATATCTCAGGTTGGAATGTCGCGGTTGATAATATCGCCATTGTAAGTTCTGTCTTTGATTCTGCGCAAACATTGTCGTTTGCAAACCCGCCAAGTGGTTCATTTTTCATGGCCAACTATTCTGATGCCGCCGCTTTGGCTTATCCTGGCGGATACGGAATGGATACCGCTTACGGGACATATACTCATACTGTCTTCATGGAAGAAGCAACGGCAACGTGGTGACCATACTGCCCACGTGTAACAGCACACCTGAGCAGTTTGTTCGGGATCAGCAGTAATAATTTTGTTTACGTTGCCTTAGTTGATGATATGAATGCTCTAGCTGCGATCAGAGCTAGAAGCGATCTAAATCTTTATGCATTTCCAGCGACCTATACCGATGGCGGTTCAGAAGTCATCGTTGGTGGTTATACAACTTCAGGACCATATGCTACACAGATTGCAAACGCTGGAACTCGCGTAGTTGCAGATATCGGTTTAGTTACAAGTCTCGATTGTGAGTCTCCGGGAGTAATACGAGTTCATGTTCGTGTTTCTAACGGAGCTTCAGTCAACCTTCCACCATCGACACCAGCATTGCCGACAGGTGCTACAACTGTCATAAGAGATGCCGTCTTTAATTGTACTTCAACCGGAGATGATCCTGAGTCTGATGACCTGTGGTGCAGGTGGGATTATGGTGATGGAACAATCTCTGATTGGACTGGACCATATCCGTCAACTTCAGTTGTCAACGGGTCACACAGTTGGCCGTCGAATGGCAGTTATGATGTAAGAATGCAGACAAAGGATGTATTCAATTATGAAGCACCATGGTCTGCCCCACTCACAGTTACTGTTATTTGCTGTGAGAATCCGGGGAATGTCGATCACGTTATTGGACCTGGTGGTGCAGTTGATGTATCCGATTTAACTTTCCTCGTAAACTACCTATTTAAGGGTGGTATATTACCTCCTTGTACTGAAGAAGGAAACGTGGATAGCGTAATCGGCCCTGGTGGTCCGATTGATGTTTCAGATTTAACGTTCCTTGTTAATTATCTGTTCAAGGGCGGACCTACCCCTCCTCCTTGCTCATAAAAAAGAGCACAATAGGTTTGTAGTTATTTGAAAAGGCTCGTTAAGAACGAGCCTTTTCCTTAAAATAAAAGCTTTTCACAAAGTCATCAATCCTGTTTATTATTCGCTTGTATAAGTATTATAATAGTATTTGATCGTCTTGTAAGGATAAACAAATGGCTCTTAACTTCGCCCTAACGGGTTGTTCAGGATATATTGCACCTCGGCACCTCAAAGCAATCAAAGAAACTGACAATAATCTTTTAGCCGCAGTTGACCCTCATGACGGAGCAGGCGTTCTTGATGGGTTCTTTCAGGATGTTCGTTTCTTTACGGAGTTTGAGCGTTTTGACAGGCATGTCGACAAATTACGACGTGAGGGGCAAGGAAAAGCAATAGATTGGATTAGTATATGTTCCCCGAACTATCTCCATGATGCCCATGCGCGTTTTGCATTACGTGTTGGTGCTAATGCCATATGTGAAAAGCCACTCGTCTTGAATCCATGGAATGTTGCTGCCTTGCAAGATTTGGAAAAAGAAAGTGGCCGTCGTATTTTTACCGTCCTTCAACTCAGAGTTCACCCATCCCTTATCACCCTACGCGAACAACTCATGAAGGAGCCACCGGATAAGAAGCATGATGTTAGGCTGACATATATTACTTCTCGTGGTGGATGGTATCTCGTCTCATGGAAAGGACAGCCTGATCGTTCAGGAGGTCTGGCAACCAATATCGGGATACACTTTTTCGACCTTCTGATGTGGTTATTCGGCTCCGTTCAACACTCTGAAGTACATGTCGCACAGACTACAAAAACAGCCGGATTTATTGAGTTAGAGCGGGCAAGAGTACAATGGTTCCTTTCGATCGATCGTAATGATCTCTCATTCCAGGATATTCCTTCAGATCAAAGGACATATCGATCTATCACTATTGACGACAAAGAGATCGAATTCTCAGGTGGTTTTACTGATCTTCATACCATTGTATACCGTGAAACACTTGCTGGAAATGGCTTTGGTTTACAGGATGCTTTACCCTCAATTGCTTT
>JAJRUL010000167.1 GCA_024277795.1 Candidatus Zixiibacteriota bacterium | reverse complement strand
TGATTCCCATACGAGTAGAAGACATTTTCAAATACAAACGCGTTGTTATCAAGCATTATCCGTAATCCTTCGGACTATCCTTCTATTCAGCCTCAGTCTCAGTCTCAGTCTCAGTCTCAGTCTCAGTCTCAACCAACTCTACATCTAAGGAAGTGCTGATCTTCTTGGCAATCTCACCTATATTGTCAATAACATTGAATCGCAGGGGATCAATATGAACAACTTTTGCCCCAATCGCCTCAGCAATTGCATGAATTGATCGTGACGAAAACTGCGGTTGGACAAAAATCATTTTTGTTTGATTTTTTTTGAACTGGCTAATGAACTCAACGAGTTGACGGGATGATGGCTCTTTACCATTTACTTCAACTGCAACTTGCTCAAGCTGATAATCTTTACAGAAATAACCCAATATCGGATGATATACATACACTTTCCTTTGTGGGCTATCATATAACTGATTCTTAACGAACAGATCCAACGAATCAAGATCATACAATAGAGCAGAGAGACTTTTATCAAACAGTCTTTTATTATCCGGCAAAATACTGCAAAGTGACTTATAAATTGTCCGGGACTGTTTTTTCAACAATTGTGGAGAAAGCCATATATGTGGGTCGGTTGCTTCTGCTTGATTAGCATGATCAGTATGACTGTGATCTGATGTTAGTAGTTGAATGTCTTCTCGTAGATCGACTATTTGCATTGCAGTTGTGGGAAGGTCGACTGATGCTAAGACCTGTTGTTCAAATGGAAGACCAGTCATAAAGTAGACGACTGCTGATTGCAAACGAGCCATCTTAATAGGAGATGGCTCAAAAGTTGCAGGTGATTGGGCAGGTTCAATCATGACATGAACATCAACCAACTCAGTGCAAATCCGCTCAACTAGATACTGATGTGGTGGAATAGAGACAAAAACTGTTGTTCGCTCCTTACCTTCAACTGTAACAGCAAAAAGCACGGCAAAGACAATAAGCAACATTAATATAGATTTATAGCCAGAGAGCCGATATCTACTGCTGATTCTCCTTAGTCTCATTTCTGCTTCTCTACCTCTTTGGTACAAACAAGATGTACTTCATGGCAGTCACCACATTCTTCAACTGTATGGTCAGATGTAAACTGTTGCCAGTGTTCCTGTTGCTTTGGTGAGAGAATCCCTGTTCCAGCACAAACGGGGCAGATATTATCAAGTGCTGAAAGTATGGCTGAACGAATAAAATCAGAACGATTGGGGATTCCTTTCATCATTTCTAATAGTGACGAATCTACTTTTAGCGTAATTATTTCTGATTTACGCCCCATTTCTTCTCTCCCGTTACTTAATTATTGCCGTTGCTCCATCAATTGGGAGTGTTGATGAATTACCTGAGTCGTTCTGTTTAGTTTTGATCTGCCCTAGCAGATAGTGATCTGACACGTAACTGCTTGATAGACAAAGACAACAGGTCATATAACGTAGCTAAAGCAACATTGCAAGACCTGCCATAACTACCCATCGGTACATTCTCAACATACCCAGCAGGAATAATAATACAATGTATTACCTCTATGCAAGCAGTTTCTTTTATTTCCATTTGCTCGGGTATCATCTCTAAAGTCAGTATTCCCTTTTTTCGTGATGATTTCAAGCAAGCCTCCACCTGCCATACGTTTAGGCATTTTTGGAATGTGCCGATAGAGTAATTAAACAGAACGGATCTTTAGTTTTTTAAGAGTTGAAGATTTGGAGAACAAGGGACATTTATGAGGTTTTATTGGCAAAATATACGTGTTGTATCGATGTTTCTTTTTGTGACATTACTATCTGGTCACGCTCATGGTGAGAAAAATAACCTCAAAATCTACGGCTTCTTCGACATGGAAGCTGAAGCAAATAACAAAGATGCCACAGGTAAATACTGGACGTTCGATCAACACCACTTCAACCTCCTCTTTGATTTTCGCTTAGATGATCGCATCCGCATAAGCTCCGAATTAGAATGGGAACATGGTACAGATTTGGGTTCATCTGAACAAGTAGGGGAAATGTATATTGCCAAGGCATATCTTGGTTATCGTTTTTCTGAATTGGCACAACTTCGTGTGGGGAAATTTTTGACCCCATTCGGACTCTATAACGAACGCCACGATGCAACACCAACATTTCTCTTCACTTCTTTACCGTCATCCGTCTATGGCAAGCACTTGATTACTCAGGGGAATCCTTCCGATCGACTTTTTGCCAAAACAACTGCAGGAATTCAATTCTTGGGATTGTTGCGTGCTGGTCAATGGTTAATTCATTATCAAACCTATCTCACAAATGGTCGTGGCCCAAAACCGTACGAGCAGGACAATAATCCAAACAAAGCGATTGGTGGTCGCTTTACTATTACATCGTTCTCACAACTGAGTTTTGGGATGTCTCTATATCGAGAACGAAACGGTGATAACTATAATGTTCGTATGACATCTGTTTCCTTTGAAGCAGAGTATGACATATCCGCTTTCCATCTTGAGGGTGAAATACTATCCACCTCAATTGAAGATATTGACAGCCTACATCATCCAACAGGTGTTTTTAACAATGCACATGGGTCGTATCTCTTGGGAGCATATACGCTCTTTGACCGCCTGACTCCCTTTGTTCGTTACGATTATTACAAACCTCTACAGATCTTTAGCGAGTATTCTGAAACACTGCAAACTATAGGTTTAAACTATTCGCTTACTCATAAGGTTTTTCTCAAAGGTGAGCTTCATTTTCATAGCACGAAGGACCCTGATGAAAAGGTTTCATATCAAATGCTGATTTTTTCATTAGCCGCTGCATTATAGGAAATAGCAGAGTGAGATATAGACGATACATATTTTTGACGGTTACATTAGCAATCATTCTACAACTTTGCAACGTTACTTCTGCACTTGCTGATGAGTGCGATACTGTCGTTGTAGTTGTTGCTAAAGAGAATCCTATCACAGATATTTCTCTAAAGCAACTTCGCCACCTATATACAGGTGAAACCATAACATTTGCAGGTAATACTCGCATTGAATTAATGGAACATGCGTGTTGCTTCGATTTCTTCTATCAGACTGTTCTTCAGAAAACTATAGGACAAGTACGAAAGTTCTGGCTTAGAAATATATTTTCAAGTCGTGATTGCATTCCACCAGTCTTGTTCAAGGAATCAGGAAAGCTTTTAAGTCGGATAATTGATAACAAGGGAGCAATCGGTTTTCTCCCCATTAGTGATATTACTGATGTGATAAAGGTTATTTCAATTGACGGAAAACAACCTATTGACTCCGGTTATGTACTCATAAACTGCATTGAAAGTAGTGAAGAAGAATGAGTAATGGAATAGCCAGATCAATAGGCGCTATGCCTATCCGCTACAAGATGGTCTGTGGATTCCTACTTGTACTTATTTCAACAATTGTTTTTATCTATTCATATTATCCTGCGATTTATCGTCAACTATCAATAGACAATATTAGGGCAAAAGATCACCATACTGCAGAACAGATTGCTCTTAGTGTTGGAGTCGGGATGGAACATGGTGACTATTCAATCATCAAATCCGCTTTCCGTCAGGCAACAACTGATTCGAGTATTTTATATATCCTCTTTTTCGATAATGAGAACAAACTTGTTGCTGACTACAACCCTAACGGATACAACATTGACTCCGATTTTCTTTTGTTCAACATGACTGAATCAGATGAAGACTCTAAAGCGATCCACACTGTTCGCCAACCAGTCACCTACAATCAGGATTCCTTTGGTACCTTAGTTCTCACCTCAAGCATGAAAGAGGTCGATATTAACATCCGCCAGGCCTATCATGCTACTTTATATATTTGTCTGGCAATTCTTATTATCGGTATTATCCTCTCTTTGGCAATCGCGGCGTTGATAACAAAACCTTTATCCAATCTAACCAAGATAGCAAATCAGGTTGCTGAAGGAGACCTCAGAGTAAAAATCGATTCGAATTACTATGATGAAGTCGGAGTTCTCGGTAGGGCAATGTCAAATATGTTACATGCGATCCGCAGTGGCATGGCACGAATAGAAAACCTGCATCAAAAAAATGTTGCACTACTTGAATCTGCAGGTGAAGGTATTGTTGGGCTCAATCACAACAGCGTTATTACATTTATCAATCCTGCGGCGGCCAAGATTCTGTGTGCCAACGCAAACGATCTCATCGGCAAAAGTTTCCCTGGATTGGTAGCCGGTCCGCACGGAGCAATTACTGGAAATATAAGTAAAGCCTGGACATACTTGGATAAATCGAAACAAGGTAAGACACAAGAAGTAACGTTCTTTACCGCAGACAACCCTGAACTGCCTGTTGAATTGTTGTGCACACCACTCCATGACCCGAGTGAAGAATCAGGGATAGTTCTATTCTTCAGAGATATAACCGACAGAAAGAAGGCTCAAAAGGCATCAGAAGATGCGGCTGAACGCTACCGACAGATGTTCAAAAATATCAAAGCAGTCAAACTGTTGATTGATCAAGAAACGGGATATATTGTAGATGCCAATGAAGCGGCTGAACAATTCTATGGATATAACTTTTCAGACTTAGACTCGATCAAGATTGCTAAAATATGCAACAATTTTTCTCTTGATAATAACGTAGCGAAGTCAACAAGTGATATTCAAGTTCACGTTTTGGCTAGCGGTGAAACCAGAGATGTTGAAGTGCACTCTGGTCCTGTGGATATTTCAGGGAGGAGATATATCTATGCAATCATACAAGATGTTACTGAGCAATTAAAAGCACAGGACGAACTAAGGCTTGAACGTGACTTCACCTCAAGTATTATTTCGACGGCTGCAGCTCTCATTATTGTACTCAACAAAGATGGTAATATTATTCGATTCAACAACGCATGCGAGAAAGTAACGAAATACTCCTCGTACGAGGTCGTTGGAAGGCAGATTTGTGAATTTGAAGTAACAGATGATGATACTGAAGGCTTTGCGAGCCTCACAAATAAAGGTATGCCGTCCTCCTTTGAAGCTGTATGGAAAACAAAAGATGGTGAACAAAGAACAATATCCTGGAATAATTCCAATATCTTCGATCACAAGAAGAATTTGAAATATGTCATCGCAACAGGTATTGATATTACAGACAGGCTCCACCAAGAACATGAATTGAGAAAACTCTCTGCTGCTGTCTTCCAGTCTCCTAGCATTATCTGCATTACAGGTATTGATGGTATTGCTGAATATGTGAACCCACAATTCGTAAGTGTAACGGGGTTTGATTATGATGATGTTATCGGGCAACGGTTAAACATATTGAAATCAGACGCACAAACACAGGAAACATATGCAGAACTGTGGGAGACAATAACTTCAGGCGGGACATGGGAAGGCTTGCTCAAAAATCGGAAGAAAAACGGCCAATTCTATTGGGAGCGTAAGACTATAAGCCCGATTCTTAATGAAAAAGGGGAGATGACCAACTATCTATCCATCGGCTGGGATATTACGAACGAACTCGCATCGCAACAGAAGATTGCTGAGGCGGACAAAATGTCCGCTGTTGGTATGCTTGCGGCAGGTGTTGCACATGAATTCAAGAATTATCTGGGGGGAATCATTGGAAACGCCACCTTTGCTCTTTCGACATTTGAAGATGACGATGGGATCGAAATAGCCAAAGATGTCCTGGAAAAGATTGTCGATATGGGGGAAAAGGCAAACGACGTTGCGATGTCCTTATTAAGTTACTCAAAAGGAAAGGCAGCCGAACAAAGTAGCGAAGATCTACAACAAATTATTCAAAGAACAATAATGCTAGTCGAGAAAGAACTTAAACATCTTTCAATTCATATCGAAACATACTACCACGATGTGCCTCATGTAAAATGTTCGGCTAGTCGTATCCAGCAACTGTTGTTGAACTTGATAATCAACGCACAACATGCAATCAAAGAAGACGGAGTTATTACAATTGGTTTGGTTGCTGATAAGAAATCAGCATATATCAAGGTCGGTGATACCGGAGCAGGCATTAATAATGACATACTCCAGAAGATTTTTGATCCATTCTACTCAACAAAAGGGGTATGGGGAAAAGATGAAACTGTGGGAACTGGAATGGGATTATCTATCTGTCGAAATATAGCACGTGAACATAAAGGTGATCTTACTGTTATGTCGGTTAAGGGAAAAGGAACGACATTCACTCTTTCGCTTCCTCTTACTAAACAAAACAACAGATCAGCTACAGACTCTCTTTCTTCGATACATTCTACAATTATCATGTTTACAAACAATGCTGAATTGTTCGGTGAATACTCAAACTCTGCTAAAAAATCATCAATAGACCTGCTATTGGCTGAATCGATAGAAAGCTTTGCAATTGAGGTAGAGCAGTTAATTGATATAGTGGTTTGCGATGCACAGTTCTCGGGTAAGGTCGAGTTGCTTCGGGTAGTTGAGCAATGCAACCGATTGAAACTTCCCTGTATTGTCATAAACAGTGGTTCAAAAGAATATCAACTCGAGGAACTCTATGCTATGGTTGATGGCCATTATGAAGGTACTCCGGATCTCGTTGAGATACTTAGTAGGGCCAAGATCATTGTTCCTCAACAAGATCAGATATCGTGAGTGTAGACATTCTATCCAGGCAACATGAAAAAAATAAGAGGCAGGTTCCAAGACAAATCTTCCCTGTTATGGTAATACCTACGGGCAGATAGTGTTCGGTATTGTCATATTCTGCTACCTTTACCATTATTAGCATCGTATTGTTATATGTTGATGCTCTTGACCAACAACAGAAAGAAGCATGAAAATATGTCGCAATCTTCTACAACAAATGCTCAAGTAGCACAAATTGAGCTTTCTATCACCATTCCAGTTTCTCTGGAAGAATCATGGCGTATCTTCACAACGGAAATAGATGCATGGTGGCATACTGACTTTTATGCAACATCAAATCATTTGAGAATTGTCCTTGAACCTATTGTAGGAGGCAGGCTCTATGAAGATACAGGAAACGGTTCCGGTCTGCTCTGGTATACTGTTATTTCGATTGATCCACCTCACACAATAACGCTATCGGGAAATCTTGCCCCTCCATATGGCGGGCCCGCTCTTTCACTTCTTTATATTCGTTTTGAGCCGATTGATGAAAAGAATACTGTTATGCATATTGTTGATTCAATTATCGGTACAGTAGGTGAGTATGACCTTCGTGAGGGTTGGCGTGTTCTCTTTGAAGATGGGTTCAAACGCTATATTGAGAAGAATAGCAAAAAATAAGATAGCAGTCTGATATGTATCATCAGACTGCTATTCAGACACGTGTCTTAGTCTCGTTAGGTTCAACTATCCTTTACAGCGGCAATTAATTCTGTCACGGCTTTTTTTGCATCATTGAACAGCATTAACGTATTATCAGCCGCGAATAACGGATTCGGAATACCTGCAAAACCAGGGCTCAAACTTCGTTTGATTACGACTACGAAACGAGCCATATCGACATCAAGAATCGGCATCCCTGAAATAGGAGTCCCTTCCTCTCTGGCAACCGGGTTCACAACATCATTAGCTCCGATAACAATAGCGACATCAGCCTCGCGGAAAGTCGGGTTGATTTCGTCCATCTCTTTGAGTTTGTCATATTCGACATTTGCTTCAGCCAACAAGACATTCATATGCCCCGGCATTCTTCCTGCTACCGGATGAATAGCATACTCTACAATAATACCCCGTCCTTCCAATAGTGTTGCTAAATCACGGACAGCGTGCTGAGCTTGTGCTACAGCCAAGCCATAACCAGGGACTATAATAACACGGCTTGCACCGTCAAAGAGCATAGCGACTTCATCGGGAGAAGTTGACTTGATCTTCCCTTCATATACTTCATCTTGGTTCGGTGTATCCTCAGACGGTTGTAGCACGCCAAACAGAACATTGGTGAGTGTCCTGTTCATAGCCTTGCACATAATCTGGGTTAGAATAATTCCAGATGCACCAACCAACGATCCTGCAATAATCAGCACGTTGTTTTCCAAAACAAACCCTGTTGCTGCCGCCGCTATACCAGAATATGAATTCAGCAAAGCGATCACTACTGGCATATCAGCACCACCAATTGGAATAGTTAGAAACACACCCAACAGAGATCCCGCAATAACGAGGAACCAGTAGTTTCTAATAATAGTAGGGTCGATCACTATCCAAACAGCAAGTGCCACAGAAGCCAATCCGATCAATACTTTCAATGCTTGTTGGCCGGGGAGCCGTAACGAATCCTCAGAAATTACACCTTGTAGTTTTCCCCATGCCACCAGACTTCCAGTAAATGTCACAGCACCAATTAATCCAGAAGCGGCAACTGCAATAGTAAACTGATATGAAAGAGCTTCTCCCATTGCAAGCCCCTCGATCAACGCAGCACCAGCCACAAACACGGATGCCCCACCTCCAAAACCATTGTAGATAGCGACAAGCTGTGGCATACCTGTCATCTGTATTTTAATCGCTAAGATAGCACCAATGAGAGAACCGACCGCAAGACCTATGAGAATCATCTCATAACTGATTATCCTCTGATCTAAGAGGGTAACTACCACAGCAATAAGCATTGCCAGTCCACTATATATATTTCCACGAACGGCAGTGCGAGGGTGGGTCAATCCTTTCAAACCGAGAATGAACAGGACAGATGCTACTAAGTAGATTAAATTTACAATTGATAATGACATTACTTAGTCCTTCTTCTGAAACATCTTGAGCATCCGATGAGTAACCATAAATCCGCCCACAACATTAATTGTCGCGAATACAACAGCTAACACACCCAGTACTGTCGTCAACGTTGTCATTTGGTGTCCTGCTGAAAGGAGTGCACCTATAAGCGTGATCCCCGAAACAGCATTTGATCCAGACATAAGCGGAGTGTGCAGAGTTGGAGGGACTTTCGTTATTATTTCAAAACCGACGAAGATCGCCAGTACAAAAACCGTTAGGACCATAACCACAGATTCCATTTATTGGCTTCCCTTCTACGCTTGTTCTTTATTCTTATTCATGATTTCAAGCAATTGCTCGCAGACAATCTTTCCATCAAAGGTAAGTAGTGTCCCAGCAATAATATCATCAGTTCTATCAGGGTTCATCCCACCAGTACGCGCAATATGTTTCAAGAGGTTGACTAAGTTCCTCGCATACATTTGGCTGGCATGATATGGTATCGTTGAAGGCAGATTCACAGGGCCTAAGATTTTGCGCCCTTCATGATATACTGTTTCCCCGGGAACGGTCAACTCACAGTTTCCTCCACGTTCAGCGGCAAGATCTAAAACGACTGAACCTGTATTCATGCCTTCAACCATCTCCTTAGTCACCAAGATCGGTGCTTTCCTCCCTGGTACAGCCGCTGTTGTAATAACAACATCACTTTCTTTAATCACTGCACTCATCATTTCACGCTGTTTCCGATAAAAATCTTCACCAGCTGCCTTGGCGTATCCGCCAGAGGTCTCAGAGTCCTCAGTTGTTAAGTCTAATTCAACAAACTTACCCCCTAATGATTCCACCTGTTCTTTCACTGCCGGTCGGACATCATATGCATGGACAATAGCACCGAGCCTTTTGGCTGTTGCTATTGCCTGCAAACCTGCAACACCTGCCCCGACGACAAAAACATGGGCAGGGGCTACAGTTCCAGCGGCTGTCATTAACAACGGAAACATTTTGGGACAAGCAGATGCGGCCAAAAGAACGGCTTGGTAACCTGCTACTGTTGCCATTGATGACAACGCATCCATAGACTGAGCGCGAGTCGTTCTGGGAACCAGTTCCATCGCAAAAACTGATGCTGAAGTTACAGCAACTTCTTCAACCAATGCCGGATTGCTTAACGGATCAAAATGTCCGATTACTATCTGACCTGGTCGATATTTTGAAATGTCTCCCTTGCCTGCTTCTACATTCGTTCCATAAGCACGAACTTGTAATATGACATCATTATTATTAAATACTTCCTCCCGTGAAGAGACTACTGTTGCTGACACAGCTAAATACGCGGTATCTGCATGACCGGCCTTCAGACCAGCACCAGATTCAATGGCAACCGAGTGCCCATCTTTTATCAGAGTTGCAACCGCATCAGGTACCAATGCGACACGGTTCTCTGAGGCATACGTCTCTTTCGGAACACCAATTTTGAATTGAGTTTTTTCCTCTGACATCAGGATGTTATACCTTTCCCGATTTATCTAGTGAACTACGATTATATTCTTTTAGTAGTAACATATCTTCTTGGGTGCGGTTCCATATCGAACAACGACTCACTCCTTGTGGATTATAGTGGTCTATGTATACAATATTGATGGACACATTGCAAACCATAATAGTTTTCTCCACTATTGTGTGTACGTAGATATTCACCTGTTTTTCATTACTGAACCATCGTTCTATTACATAGTATAACCAGATAAGAGCGAATTAGTTTTGGAATAAAGAGCCCTAATGACACATTTCTCAAAAACGGGTAGCACCATTCATCGTAAACTCTTGTTCTGGTCACAATACACGCTGGATAAATAATTTTCCCAGATTTGAAGGATATGCACAAAGATTGATTCCGATTACATCTCCGCCGATAGATACACATGTTCTATCAAGGAATCTGTTTGAACGATATACGTATGAAAGCTATGCCGATAGTACAATCAAGATTGATCCTGTTTCTCATATAATGGGAATAAATCTCTATTACGCATATATCCGCTTATTGCTCTCGCTTCCAGAAAATGAGACGAATGAAAAGCGGAAAATATGTGAAGAGTTAGCAAAACGTCTCCTGCCCAATCATTTCGAGCCAAATGAATCAATTGTTGGAGTTTTAGAAAGACTCTGCCCATAATATTCGGTATACTTTTTCATAAAAAATATGAAAAACAGCAGAAAAACATACCTATATATCAACTAACTCAGTTATTATCAACAACTTAATCAAATATTACAAAAGAATGGAAAAAGAAAGATATTTCTTGCACTTAATGAAACATTCGTTATATAACGTCCGTAATGTAACAAGTGTAACTTAAAATGAAATGAGTATAGATGCCTCCAAAAACTACATTTACCAAAGCTGATGTCCTCCAAGCGGCTGTAGATTTGATTTCTGAAAGCTCTCTTGGTGGGATAACTGCGCGAAATATTGCAACCAAACTAGGTTCATCAACTGCTCCTGTCTACAGCCACTACGAAAATATTGATGATCTGACACGAGATGCAATACGTGAAATAAACAAACTTCTCCTTGAGTACGTACGCACTCCTTATACGAATATCAGTTTTCTCAATCAGGGAGTCGGGTTGGCAGTTTTCGCTCGTGAGCATTCGCAACTCTATCGAGCTATATTTCTCGATAGGAATGACTATCACGAACTTATTGAAGAGTTCTTTCAAACTCTCCGCAATGAGTTACCTCTCGATAAAGAATGCTCACACAGCCCAGAGGATAAATATGATTCTCTTCTGATGACAATGTGGACCTTCACGCATGGACTTGCATCACTCATCTGCGCGGGTCTCTGTCGAGATGATAGTAATGAGAATATAATCCGTACTCTGTACCATGTAGGCAAGATTATGTCTACTCACTACATTAATCCAATAGAAATACCAGGTATCACATTTACTGATGATGGGAGGGCACACATCAATGAATAGGCGTTATATGCTCTTGATCCTGACATTACCATTATTTTTCACAAATATGGTTTGTGCAAACTCAATTACGAAGAGTGAATTCCTGAGATTGCTTGAACAGTCACACCCACTGTTTCAGAAGGAAGATCTCAATTCAACAATTGAAAAGGAAGCTCAGGCTGCTTACCTCGGTGCTGAAGACTGGAATCTCAGTTCATCAGTTGCTTTCGTACATGATGAGCCAGCCTTAGCGTATGCAGGACCTGAACGAACAGATGCTCTGACAATTAGTGGTACGGCACAGCGAAAATTCTGGAAGACTGGGGGAACGATCACGGCCTCATATAGCTCAACGCGGTTTGACATGAAGCTCGATCCATTCTATCGCGTACCGAGCAGTTTCTACCAACATCAAATAGGTATAGCGTATATGCATCCATTGATGAGGAACAAGAAAGGTTTTCTCGATCAATTTGCTTACAAACTCAAATCATTTGCTATCGACTTCTCTGAGGTAACAGCGGATGAACGGAAGGAAGATTTCCTTGCACAATCTGCTTTGACATATCTCCAATGGGTATACTTAAATGAACAGGTGAACATTATAGCTGAACGTTTGAAACTCAGTGAGGAAGAACTTGAAAGAACCAAGAAAAAACGTGAAGCGAATCTCATAGATCAAGCGGATGTCATACGTGCAGAAGATGCTGTCAATCTGTGGAAACAGAACCTTGCTCTTGTACAATCACAGGAGCGTTCAATTCGTGCCTCACTCTCAATTCTTAGTCAACAACCAGATCTTACCGAACGGGTTCCTGCAGATGATCTGTATACAACTTGTGATGTTCCGACTGTTCGCGAAGCGGAAAACATTCTGACTACACAATCACGATTGGTGAAACGTATTAACATTCAAATCAAACAACTTGCTTATTCAAAACTCGGGTTTGAAGAAACCTTGAAACCTGATCTAACATTGGTCGCATCATTAAACACGAAGCGAGCCGATGAAGGAATAGGTACATCACTTGTGTTGAATAAACCGACTGCTGAAATCTCTCTTCTACTCAACGTTCCTATAGGAAACCGGACGAGTAAGGCAAATATAGAGAAGACTGATATTCAAACCGCACAACTTGAACAAGCGAAGAAGGAACTGATACTCGAGTTGCTCTCAAACTACACAAGGTTGCGGATACAGATTAGTGAATTTGAACGGATCATGGAATTGAATCGTGATCAGATTATATCTGCAACCAAAAGGACAGAAGAAGAATTAAAACTGTATGAACAGGGACGGGGAGAGTTGACCTTTGTTATACAGAGTCGTGATAATGAACAAAATGTACAGCTTTCTTATGCACAAAACGCATTAGCTTATCAACAACTCGTCGTACAAGCAGATGCGCTCCTTGATCGACTATATAACGCTACTTCCGATGGAGATCAGAACTAATGGAGAAATTCTTTCGATTCTTTGCAGAGCGTCACCTTCTTGCCAACCTTGTGACAATTATGACTGTCATGCTCGGCATTTTCGCGCTCACATCAATTCGGCGGGATATCTGGCCACAGGTTGAATATGGTATGACCATGATCACCACTCGCTATCCAGGAGCATCACCTGAAGATGTTGAACTCAATGTAACGAACAAAATAGAAGAGGAACTTAAATCAGTTTCAGGTATCGAGAGAATCACGTCTGTATCGATGGAGAATATCTCTGTTATTACAATCGTTCTTGACCCTGATGCAGACGATCAGGATGAAATCAATAGTGATATTGATGATGCAGTAGGAAAAGTTACTGATTTTCCCGTTGAGGTTACAGAAACGCCTTCGATTGTTGTGGTTAAAACTGATGTTTTTCCTGTTGTCGAAGTTGGTCTTACAGGTGACATCCCGTATGCTGAATTACGAGAATTGGCACGGCTATTTGAGAAAAAGCTTGAAAATGTAGAAGGGGTCTCTTCAGTACGAAAATATGGCTATCTTTCCCGTGAAGTTCATGTTGAGGTTTCACCGACTGCTCAGGAAAAATATCAAATACCGATGCGGGATATAATTGCGGCGATAAAAAGCAGGAATATTCGTGCTACGGGAGGTTCCTTTGAATCATATACTAGTGAAAAGAATATCGTTACGCTTGCTCAATTTGACGACCCACAACAGGTTGAAGATGTAATTGTTCGCACTACATTTGATGGCCCTGCAATTCGTGTAAAGGATTTGGCAATCATTGAAGACGGCTTTGAGGATGAGCGAGTGCTCTCACGAATGAATGGTCGTCCCGCTATTTCCTTTGAAGTAAAGAAAAAGGAAAATGCTGATGCAATTCGCACAGTTGATGCAGTTCGCGAGTTGATGGAACGTGAAAGCATTCATCTGCCTGACGGTGTCGAGTTTGCCCTTTCAAATGACTTTTCAACCTATGTCCGTAAGCGCCTTGATGTCGTTCAATCAAACGGACTGATCGGTCTGGCATTAGTTATGCTCATGCTCTCCATATTCCTCAATTTGCGTTCTGCTTTCTGGGTTGCTATGGGTATACCTGTTACACTTCTCGGAACGATATTCCTTATGCCTTTCTTTGGGAGTCATCTCGATAGTATTGCACTGGCGGCGATGATTATTGTCATTGGAATCATTGTCGATGATGGGATCATTATTGCTGAGAATATACAAAGACACAGAGAAGCGGGAGCAACACCGATTCAAGCCGCTGTTGACGGAATTAAAGAGGTCTTTTTCCCAGTTC
>JAJRUL010000166.1 GCA_024277795.1 Candidatus Zixiibacteriota bacterium | reverse complement strand
TTGGCGACAAGATAGAGACTGAAGAACATTGACCAATAATATACTTGTTTAAGGAGAAAAAAGAGATGATTTCGATCGACAAACCGGCCCCGAGTTTTTCATTGGATGCTTTCCATGATGGTCAGTTTACTAAAGTAAGCTTGGATGATTACAAAGGGAAATGGGTGATTATTTTCTTCTACCCTGCCGATTTTACCTTTGTTTGTCCAACAGAATTAGGTGATTTAGCTGATAAATATGATGCATTCAAAGCAGAGGGTGCGGAAGTTCTTTCCGTATCAACTGACACCCATTTTGTCCACAAAGCATGGCATGATGACTCAGAGACGATCAAGAAAATCAAGTTCCCGATGCTTGCCGATCCAGCAGGGAATATGACTCGTGATTATGGTGTCATGATAGAAGAAGCTGGCTTATCCCTTCGTGGGACCTTTATTATTGATCCAGAAGGCATTGTAAAGTCCCTTGAGATCAACAATAACTCCATTGGTCGTTCCTCAGACGAACTGCTTCGTAAGTTACAAGCTGCAAAGTTTGTACATGAACACGGCAGTGAAGCGTGTCCTGCAAACTGGAAACCGGGCGGTGATACACTGAAGCCTAGCATCGAGTTAGTTGGTAAGATATAGCCTGTACGTTTTGACTATTTTAGCACCTACATGGAAATGTAGGTGCTTTTTTTGGGAATAAATCAGACCATTTATTATGGTAACGTGTCGAGAAGAATATGTAAGTTCTTTGTATCACTTCATTTGCGTTGACGTCTACGATTTCTGGCTGTGTAGTGATGGTGAGTGGATGAGTAATTTTTTTTCGGATGTGTGTTGACAATACCAATAATTTATATATACTTGTTGGCTGTTTTTGAAATATGTACCTGAAATAGGGATTGTGGATGAAGACTTTTCTGCCCAAAATAGACCCAAATAACCGAAAGTGGTGGGTCGCGAGTGTCGATAATGTGGTCATGGGACGTGCCGCTGTAAAGGTGGCCAACATTCTTCGTGGTAAGAATAAGCCGATTTTTACACCACACCTCGATACCGGTGATCATGTAGTGATTGTGAACGCCCGTAAAGTGCGTATTGTTGGTAAGAACAAACCGACCCAGCAAAGATATTATCATTATAGTGGATATCCCGGTGGTTTGAGGACGACCAAGTTTGAGGATATGATTGTAAAGAAGCCCGAAGAAGTGTTTCGTCTTGCCGTAAGAAGGATGTTGCCCAAGAATCGCCTTGGACGCAAGATGATAAAGAAACTGCATATCTACGCAGATTCGAATCACCCACACGAGGCTCAGAAACCAGAAACGCTGAAACTGTAGTTTCAGTTTTAGTTTGGAGCGTATGGATAAACAGGTTTTTGCCGCAACAGGCAGACGTAAAGCGGCCGTTGCCCGAGTGGTTCTCACCAAGGGAGACGGATCGTTCACGGTGAACGGTAAGGATGTCAATGACTACCTTGCTCGTGAGACAGTTGTAGGAATGGCTCGTCAACCTTTGTTAGCTACTGACTTGGCTGACAAGTTGAAGATTGAAGCAAAAGCAACCGGTGGTGGACTTTCAGGTCAAGCGGGTGCGTTACGTCTAGCTATAGCAAGAGCATTGGTACAACTAGATCCTTCATTGCACAAACAGATGCGCAAGGGTGGTTTTCTCACGCGTGATGCTCGTGAAGTAGAACGTAAGAAGTACGGACAGCCGAAAGCTCGGAAACGCTTCCAGTACTCTAAACGTTAGAAAATATATTGTAATCCCCACCTTAGGGTGGGGAAATAAACAATCCCGATTGATCAGCATCGGGGGTCCCGAAAAACTACTGGGCCCGAACTGAGGAGATGTCGGGGTGAAGTAAACCGTTTAACAAAAGGTATCTTATGTCAACTCCTGAAATCCAGGAACTACTGACGGCTGGAGTCCATTTCGGCCATCAGACTCGTCGCTGGAACCCGAAGATGAAACCGTTCATCTTTACCGCTCGCAATGGAATCTATATTATTGATCTCCACAAAACTCTCACTTCGATTAAAGAAGCTCAGAGGAAAATTGAAGAAGTTGTACAACGTGGCAAATCAGTTCTTCTTATTGGTACCAAGAAACAAGCTCAGGTAGTAATTAAAGAGGAAGCTGGCCGATGCGGGGCATTTTATGTTACCGAACGTTGGCTGGGTGGGATGCTTACGAACTTCAACACTATTAAACGCTCTATCAAGAAGCTTAAAGATATCGAAAAAATGCGTCTTGATGGTACGTTGGAAAAATTTACAAAAAAAGAGCGATCCCGTATTGAAATCGCTGCGACAAAATTGGAAAAAGTACTCGGTGGTATTAAAGACATGAACCACCTACCGGGTTTGGTCGTAGTTGTAGATGCCAAAAAAGAGCAAATCGCTGTGGCAGAGGCTTCAAAACTTGGTATTCCAATAATTGGTATTGTTGATACAAATGCTGACCCTGACCTGATTGATTTCCCGATAGCGGCTAATGATGATGCTATCAAATCAATTCGAGTTATCCTCAGAGCTTTAGTTGATTCTGCTGTTGAGGCCAAGAATATGGTTACTGAGAAATCAATTGAAGCGGCTCGAGAAGCTGAAAAGCCGGCTCCGACGACATACGTCGCAGAAAACGAAAGTAGTGTCAATGAACCTGCACAAGATGACAATGTTGAAAAGAAGGATTCGATATAATGAGCGTTTCTGCCTCAATGGTTAAAGAGCTTCGGGAGAAAACCGGAGCTGGTATGATGGATTGTAAGAAAGCGTTGGTAGAATCCGATGGGGATTTTGAAAAAGCGTTAACTTTCCTTCGTGAAAAAGGCATTGCAAAAGCATCTTCAAAAGAAGGTAGAACAACTGCTGAAGGTGCAATAGCAACATATGTACACCCCGGTGATAAACTTGCTGTCATGGTTGAGATCAATTGTGAAACAGATTTTGCCGCAGGTACCCCAAATTTCAAAACATTCTGTCGTGACATCGCTATGCATATAGCGGCCGCATCGCCAGTCTGTGTTGAAAGAAGCCAACTCGATGAAGCTGAATTAGAAAAAGAGCGACAGATTTTCCGTCAACAAGCCCTTAATGATGGAAAGCCGGAAAAAATCATCGACAAGATCGTTGATGGAAGAATCGAGAAATATTATAGTGAGATAGTTTTGCTGGAACAGCAGTTTGTGAAAGACAGCGATAAAACTGTTGGCGATTTTGTGAAAGAGATGGTTGCCTCAATCGGCGAGAATATTCGAATCAATCGATTCACCCGATATAGACTGGGTGAATAATATGGATTCAGACGATCATAGTCCAAAATATAAACGGGTATTAGTAAAGATTTCCGGGGAAGCCCTAATGGGCCCCCGGGAATTTGGTATACATACTCCAACAGTCGAAATGATCTGTGAGGAAATCCGAGGGATCAAGCAGTTGGGGCTTGAATTAGGATTAGTTATTGGTGGGGGAAATATCTTTAGGGGACTTGATGCTTCCGCACGTGGGGCTGATCGAGTTACTTCTGATAACATGGGAATGCTTGCGACAGTGATTAACTCACTGGCTGTAATGGATACGCTGGAAAAGATGGGTGTGTATACTCGTGTTATGTCAGCAGTTAATATCGAAGCATTTGCCGAACCGTTTATTCGTCGTCGTGCTATTCGTCATATGGAGAAAGGACGAACGGTTATCTTTGCTGCTGGTACGGGGAATCCGTATTTTACAACAGATACTGCCGCCTCTTTGCGTGCGATGGAAGTTAGTGCTGATGTTCTGATTAAAGCGACAAATGTCGACGGTGTTTATTCAGCAGATCCAAAGATCGATTCAGCCGCAGAGTTTTATCCCAAATTGACTTATATGGAAGTCTTGACACGGGAACTGCGGGTGATTGATGCTACTGCAATATCATTATTGAAAGATAACAAGATTCCGTTGAGAGTAGTTGCACTTACTGTTCCTGGAAATCTGAAGAGAGCAGTAATGGGAGAAGATGTCGGGACCTTAATTACAACTGCTACGTAGAAACAATACAGCTTTTTCGGGATGGGAGGATTCCATGCTGGACGAAAAATACAAAGAGATTCGTGAAAGAATGCAAAAAACGTTGGTGGCTTTGAACCGCGAGTTTTCTGCTGTACGGACAGGGAAGGCATCTGTACATCTTTGGGAGAATGTTACGGTCGATGCCTATGGTTCCAAGATGCCTTTGATCCAAGTTGCGACAGTGAATGCGCCTGAACCACGATTGCTGGTTGTTCAAGCGTTTGATAAAGGGACAGTCGGTGACATTGTCAAAGGAATTCAAGCAGCTGATCTTGGATTGAACCCGCAGGTTGATGGAGCAACTATCCGTGTGCCAATACCGCCTCTGAATGAAGAACGTAGAAAACAGTTGGTGAAGCAGTGCAAGAATCTTGCGGAGGAAAGCAAGGTTGCTATTCGCAATATCCGACGTGATGCAAATGAGATGTTTAAGAAAATGCAGAAAGACAAAGATATTTCTGAAGATCAGGAACACGATGCTCATGATCGTGCTCAAAAGCTGACCGATGAGCATATCAAAGAGATTGACTCTTTACTTTCTGCAAAAGAAGCAGAGGTGATGGAGGTATAGTTTACGTCACAAAGTATCTGATTCTAATAAGCCCGTGTTCGTATAACATGGGCTTTTCTTATTGTACGAATTATGCTCTAATTACCCCGGGTAGCCACCATCAATGTATTGCTTCAAGTACCGATTCTCCACTTCCATATTGCTCATCTGACATTTAGCAACATCACCGACGGAAATCAATCCGATCATCTCATCATCTACAAGAATAGGAATATGTCTGATACGATTGTTGGTCATGATTGAGGCGATATAACTGATCTTGTCTTCAGGTACCCCAACAATCAGCTCAGTTGTCATAAGTTCACCAACAGTATGTCTAGTGAAGCCGGATTGATTCTCATATACTGCTTTGAAAATATCTTTGTCGCTGATCATTCCGATAAGGCGAGTAGACTCTTCCATAACAGGTAAACAGCTGACTTTATTCTCTATCAGCTTGCTCATTGCTTCAACAATGTTGGTTGACGGGTCAACTGTAATCAATCTTCTGTCCTTCATGTCCAGTACTTCTTTAACAGTCATGGCTCTCCTCCAGTTTTATTTTTGGTATCTGCTAATACGGCTGTGAGAAATATCTAAACAAACGTAAATGGTTTGTCGTCGTCAATGCTATGAGCCGACTTGAATTACAGAAAAAAATAGGTATATTTAAATAATGCTGTCAATATTAAAACATTCGTTCATAGGTCTTGGTTCCATATTATTGTCACTATTTGCCCTCTCATTTTGTGTTAAGGCTGATGATGTCCTTGAGTTCTATAGGGATAGGGCGAGTGTTGTCGCAAAAACTCAGAATCCATTTGAAGCAGGAACTTCCTTTATCTATACAGCTAAGACAACATTAAGCCGTATAGAGCGAGGGGGAGATGTTATCGCACTTGATTCTGCTATGATTTCGTACTTTGTGAGTTTTGGTGAAGTTGATTCTACTATAGTTCTTAAAGAGTCAAAAAATGGTCCTGACCGTGTAGATATTTCTTATCCGAATATTTTTGAAGATGATTACGATTTCAATTTCTTTCCTAATGATACTGGCGGGGAATTTATATCTATCGGTTTTGATGCAGATACGACTAAGGGGAACCTCCCATCAGGTTTGGCTGTCATAGATCGCAATCTTTATTTTCTGAAACGTCTCTATCTCCATTACCCAAACAAGACAAGATACAAGCGCAGATCGAAAGAAGTCGAGTTTACAAAATATGAAGGTTTGATTTTTCCATCACGAATCGAGGAAAACTTTGGTAAAGCGGGAATTACATCAGTTGATTTCTATCGCTTACGTACAACTCTTGCTAAGATTGAAATAATACAGCGTTGACTATCTAATTCTTAATGATCTTTTTCAAAGGACTTGCCAATCCACAGTCAAGTGCCTATTTTTTGCTCCATGCCACATTCACTTGAAGAACTCAAGACTAAGCTTCTTGCCCGACCGGAACGTATCCCCGAACATGTTGCCATTATAATGGATGGTAACG
>JAJRUL010000165.1 GCA_024277795.1 Candidatus Zixiibacteriota bacterium | reverse complement strand
AGTTGGTTGCTGGTCGTCGCTTCAGTACTTCGTTTGGGTCACGCTGTGCGTTTGTGATTGAAGTGCAGATGAGAACCATAGCAATTGTACAGGCTATCGTATGTATCAATGATTTACGCATATATATAATATACGCATATAGTTGGTTTTCGGGTCAAAAAAGATGGGGAATAACAGGTATTTATAGACCTGATGAGTTTGAAGACGATACCGCTCTATTCTGAGGCATTACTGTGAATTTGATGTTTTTACGTTTCCGTGTCAGGTCACAATCTGCCTTCGGCAATCAAGACCTGTTGAATTTAACAAAAACTGTCCACGAATTACTTGACTTATACAGCAATGACGGAATTGGGGAGGAAAGATTCCATTCGAGATTGCTTCATTTTCGCTTGTAATGACGTTGTATAGTTCTTTTGTAGAAGAATCAAGAAAAGGTCGGAACCGATGAGGGTTCCGACCTTACAGATGTATCAGTTCTATTGAGAACTGAATCGAAATTGATGATTATTTGAAGCGTTTTGGGCGACGTGCTTCCCACTCTACTACGATCGGAGATGCTACAAAGATAGAACTATATGTTCCAACTAAGACTCCGAGGCTAAGGCAGAGGGCAAACCCTTTCAATACTTCACCACCAAAGAAGAAGAGCGTTCCAACAACCAAAAGAACTGTCAATGAAGTGTTAATCGTACGAGCAAGAACTTCATTAATGGAGGTATTGACTGCGCCTGCAAATTCACCTTTTGATCGCCATTTCTTCAGATTTTCACGGATACGATCATACACAACAACCGTATCGGTGAGGGAGTATCCCGCAAGCGTCAGAAGACCTGTGACTATCAATAGGTCAAACTCCCAACCGATGATAAAAAGGATTCCCATAACGGCTAGGACATCGTGGAAAGTTGCAATAGTTGCGGCAATTCCTGATCTGAAGTCAAATCGAATCCAGATATAGACAACAATTCCGAGCAATGAAAAGAGGATCGCTTTTTGGGCATCGTCACGTAATGTTTGCCCGACAGCAGGTCCAATAATATGTTCGGAAATGATTTCAAACTTGTTGTCTTTGAAGTTTGTAGCCACGATCTCTTTTAGTTCATCAAGTCGTTGTTGCCCTTCTCCTTCTGAGCTAGGACGTTTAATTTTGATGATAAAAGCATTCGGTTTTTCAAACCCTTTTAGTTCAGTAATTTGAGCGTCAGGGTGGTCGGCTGAGACAGCGAGACGAAGATCATCTGTCGAAACCGGTTTTTCAAACGAACCATAGATCATCACGCCCCCAGCAAAATCGATCCCGAGGTTTGCAGTTCCCCGGGCTATAGAGACGAGTGACCACGCCCCCAGTAAAACTAGCACCAGCGAGATCGCAAATGCGACCTTGCGGATGCCAATAAAATCAATATTGGTATCACCAATAATTCTAAATGTTCCCATTATCGGCCTCCGCTTAGATGCTTAAGTGTTTGTATGCTTTGCGGATGTCAAAGATCTGTTTTGTAATGACATACGCTGTGTATAGTGAAAGTGTCACACCCCAGAAAAGCGTGACAGCAAATCCTTTGATCGGTCCCGAACCGAGTAAGAAAAGCGCTCCCGCAGTAATCAAAGTGGTGACGTGGGAGTCAAAGATAGCAACGAAAGCACGGTTGTAACCAGCTTCAATAGAGGCACGAACTGTTTTCCCCGTACGAAGTTCTTCTCTGATTCGTTCAAAGATTAGAATGTTTGCATCGACCGAAATACCTATCGTCAAAATAATACCAGCAATTCCCGGCATCGTCAAAGTCGCCCCCAATCCGGCCATAACCGCAAGGAGGAAGAAGATGTTGAAGACCAGACCGACATTGGCAATTACTCCTGAGACTCTATAGTACACACCAATATAGAGTAGAACCAATGCAAGTCCGACTAAGGAAGAATAGAATCCTTTCTTGATCGAATCTGCACCGAGCGTTGCCCCAACAACATTCTTTTCGATAATCTCTACTGGTGCAGGTAAGGCACCTGCCTCAAGAACGATTTTCAGGTTTTGTGCGTCTTTGAAAGTTGCCGCACCACCCAAAGTTATCTGTCCTCGACCTCGGATTTTTGAGTTGATAAATGGTGCCGATTCAACTTTATCATCAAGAACAATTGTCAAAGGTTTATCAATATTTGCACCTGTCAACTGAGTGAAGCGTGCGGAGCCATCACCTGACAGAGTAAAGTCAACTGTCTTGGCCCCATAGTTATCCTGACTGACTGAGATGTTCTCGAGATACTTTCCGAGGAATTGCACCTTCCGTTTAACCAGATACAGTTTGTACACTTCGCGTGATTCAAGCACTTCTGGTCTAGTTGACAAGTTAAAGGTCACGTCGATCGGCATCAAGCGTTTGACCTCAGGGAGGTTGAGCCACCGATCTACTTTTTCACGGTCATTTTTGGCAACAGTAAATGCGGGCCATGGTGTACCGTTTCGATTTGTTAGTGATTGCACAAGACGAGAAGTAAGCGGACGCTCATTTTCATCTACGGCAAAGTTTTCATCAAAAGCAAACAGATCGTTGGTATCGATCGCTGAATCTCCCATCAATTCCGAGAGGATATCATTGCTACCGTCCTCTTTCGGTGTTTCTTTTTTTTCTGGTTCTTCAGCAGGGGGTTCAGTACTGGCTTCAGCAGATTTGCCGGATTTTGCCTGTTCGTACTGATAAATGACAGAATCCATCTTAGCTAAGAGGAGGTTGGCATTATCCATTGTTTCAAGGAATTTGAACTCGAGCAACGCAGTCTGTCCGATCAGGTCTTCCGCTCTTTCGGCATCAGTATAACCTGGGAGATCTACAATAATACGATCATCTCCCTGACGCTGAATTACGGGTTCGGCAACTCCGAGTCCATCTACACGGTTTCGAATGACTTGAATTGCTCGTTCTACAGCATCTTTTCGAGCGGCTTCATCCAATTCTTCCATTTTTACTCGGAGGACAACATGAATACCTCCCTGGAGATCAAGGCCGAGACGTATAGCCTTTTGTTGCAAGTGTAACAAAGCTCCGGGATCATTCTCCTGCATTTCTGCTCGTTCTGCATCAGACATCGTCCAAAGTTTGAACGTGTTCCAGAATGCAAAGCAGGCAAGAATCACAAGGATGACCGTAAGGCCTGTGCGCCAGTTTGTTTTGGACATACATTTTCCCTTTCAGAAAACAATCAATTAATCAATTATGTAACAATTATCGTTGGAAATAAAAACGAGGATCAGAAACAAGAAAGAGCGTTTCTGATTCTGAAGAGAGTTCTAACTTGTACCTGACGGCTTTGCACCGACAAGGGTAAACTGGTTGCCTAAACCAGAGTCGACTAAAGAAGTGGCGGAACACACAGTATTATTTGAACTTCCGTTTTCGTTATCTTTTCCTGTTGAAGGGCTGTCCTTTAGGGCTCTTCTTTGTCGTTTTCCGCTGTTATCCGTTTGGAGTAGGGAAGTGGCATTTATGCTGAGAATTCCGCATATCGGGCGATTCCCGTGCCCGGTCATACCGTTGACAGGTAGCAGTGGTAATTCTGATATTGTATTGAGATTCAACAGGGAGTAGGTGTTATTTCCGTTCTCAAAACCATTGCCGACTGTCCCTGACAGTATTGTAAAGAAGCTCAATAGTACGATAGTAGCTACCGTCAAACGGAAAGAGTGATCTTTTGCAAAAGCAAACTTATGTCTAAGGTATGTTTTCATAGGGTCGTTCGAATATACTTGCGGGTCTCAATTTGTCAAACGAATTCTTGCCGAGTCTGTTGACAGGCAACAGTTGGCAAGATACTTTGGTCAAAACTCAAACAAAGATGGAGACTTCTCCCATGTTGGTTACAAAAACGATTTCTTACATTTTAACAAAAAAAACAGCTTCGTTTGTTATTACTGCAATTATCTGCATGTTTTTTGTGCTCTTTGCACGGCCTGTTAAGGTATATGCAACTGAGACATATACGTTGGAAAACGGAATGGAAGTGATTCTCAAGGAGGTTCACTCAGCTCCGATGGTCTCAAGTATGGTCTTTGTACGTTCAGGGAGCAAATATGAGACCCGTTTTGAGAATGGTTTGACCCATTTTCTCGAACACTTGTTGTTTGATGGAACAGTGAGCAAAACTCAAGAGGAGATAGATGCCTCAATTAGTGACCTTGGAGGGTATATCAATGCTTTTACGAGAAAGGAATTGACGGCATATTTGGTAAATTTGCCAAGTCAGTATATAGAGTATGGTATGACGGTGCAGGCAGATATGTTGTTTAATTCACTGATACCAGAATCACAGCTTCCTAAAGAACGTTCAGTTGTGATTGAGGAAATCAAGCGAGATGCTGACTCTCCCGGCTCACCTGCACATTCTTTTTTCCTTGAAAAAGCATATGGAGCAACCCCGTATGATCGTCCCGTTTTAGGTTATCAATCATTTATAGAGAATATCCCTCGAATTGCAATAGTAGACTATTGGAAGAAGTATTATACCCCGCAGAATATGGTTTTGCTTGTTATAGGTGATTTTGAGACTGCTCGTATGAAGGAGAAAGTTCAGAAAGTATTTGCCTCATTCAAGAATCCTGAAAACAGTAGCAAACGAGTTGCTGTTATTGAGGCAGGTGAAAGTAGCAATAGTGGGCACGGTCTTTTGAAAGGGACTAAGAGTCGGTTTGATACGACAGCTACTGTTCAGAGTACATATATAGACTTCTCATTTGATGCACCTCATCATTCCGATTCCCTCTATTTAGCAATGGATTTGTTAAGCCAATATCTTTCGATGGATGAAATCTCACCATTGAAAGTAGCTCTAAAAGGCGGGGCTGAACCGCTTGCCAGTGAAGTAGGTGTGTCACTTGTGCCATATGCTGAGTTCTCTCGTTTGGAGATTTCTGTAGTGACTGACAATGCATCAAAACGGGATACAATCGTTGAGACAGTTTTAAGCGAGCTTTATAAGCTGTCAACCCATGTTGCTCAAGAGAAGACAATTGAGGGTTTGAAAGTTTCGAATCTCTGTGAAGATATTTATAATTCTGCAAAACTTCACTATTATGGTTTTCTTATTGCCCCATATCTGATGACCACAGGATGGGATTTTATTCAGCATTATGGGGAGCGGTTTTCTCAGGTTCAATGGATGCAAGCTCAACAAGTGGCGAATACTTATTTTGTTGACCCTACATATGTTGTTACTGTTGTTCGGCCTGCAGATGATTCTACTTCGATTATGTATACACCTGTTGTTATTTCAAAGGATGAAGTTGTTGCCCACTTTGATACTATGCAGTTTGCTCAATATGATTTAACAACTGGTCATGAAATTACATATCCCTCAACAGATTCTATCAATTTTGCTTTTGAAGACAAGTCGAAATATCTTGAAGAGCAGTTGCCAAATGGTCTTACTTTCATTGTGAAATCAACTCCGGGACAAAAGGTTTTTGCTATGAGTGTGATTGGGAAAAATCGGACTCTGTCGGAACCAAGAGGCAAGGCCGGGATAACTGATTTTGTCAATCGGATTCTTGAAAAAGGGACAGAAAATCGTTCCGCTCGACAGCTTGCTGATGATCTATCTTCAATCGGGGCCAATGTTACTTTGTACGATAACCCGTGGATTCCTTACGACGATCACTACACGACTCGACGTTATTCATTTATGAAGTTTGAGACAATCGATCAATATGCACAAAAAGGGTTTGAGCTGTTTACAGATATTCTTCTGAATCCGTCATTTGATTCTGTTGAAGTTTAAAATACACGTCAGAGTATGATCAGTATTCTCAGTAGACGTGCTCAATCCCCTCGTGATGTTGCGAGAGCGAACTTTTATGAAACGTTGTTTCAGGGGTCGTTGTTTGGTCGGCCTGTGATGGGCAGTAAAGAATCGATTGCCTCTATAACTAGCGAAGATTTGCGGGTTCATCATAAGAAATTCTACAGCCCCGGGAACATGATAGTAGCGATTGTTTCAGGGCGTCCAATTGATGAGGTTCGTCAGTGGGTAATGAATACATTGGGATCTCTTTCCGCTGAACGTATAGAGAGTGCACCCCTATTAGCTTATAAGGTGATGACAGGTCAGGTGACAAACCATGTAGAGTTGCCGAAAGAGCAGATCAATTTGTATGTCGGTGGATTACTACCAGGTGCAACAGACAAGGATGCCTCCGCACTTCGTGTCGCCACTTCTGTTTTATCTGAACGTTTATATAAAACAATTCGAGAACGTGATGGGTTGGCCTACTCGGTTGGCGCTGGGTTACAATTCGACAAACAAGTTGGTTGGTACTACTGTGTGATGGGAACAGGAGCAGAGAACTACCAGAAGGCAGTTGATGGCATCCGTTTGGAAGTTGACAAGCTACGTTTGGATGGCCCCACACTTTCTGAATTACGTCGAGCTAAGAATTCTTATTGGGGGAGACTGATGAGATCGAAACTTTCAGCAGTCAATCAGGCGTACTATTTGGGAGTGGAAGCAGATTTAGGGCAGGGGATAGGGCATGATGCGGACTTGCTTACTGATTTGGCCGAGGTTTCAGCCTCCGACGTGAGGAGAGTTGCTTCGAAATACTTCCCTGTAAATGGAGCTGTAATGGCCACAGCAGGTCGGATGCCCAGTCAGGGCGGTAATGAATGATCGAAACTGGTTGATGTTTGAATAAAAGTTGAGAGAAATCGAATAAAGGCACTTGACAGAATTGCTAAGCCCGTCTATACTTGCCGCAATCTCGGAACAATATGTTATGAGAACGGGTCTACAACAATGTCTGGTGAAGTAAGCACATGACCGACGGTTATTCAGCGACGACCACCACTTCGGAATCACGAGCACTTTTAGTAGCTAAGGTTCTCGGGCTTTTTGTTCTTCTCTATCTGTTTATTCTATCTATCATTTTATTAGGGGCATCGTTTAAGCTGTTTGGGAAAGAGTTTGCTGAGACGATCTTCCATTCGACTTCGAATCCAATTGTTGGTTTGATGATTGGTGTATTGACTACGGCAATTATCCAATCCTCATCAACAACAACGTCAATTATCGTTGGTTTGGTAGCATCGGGTATGCTTTCTTTTGATGCGGCGATTCCTATGGTAATGGGGGCCAATATCGGTACGAGTGTCACCAATATTTTAGTATCACTTGGCAGTATTTCACGTAGTGATGAATTCCGACGGGCATTTGCGGGTTCGATGTTACACGATTTTTTCAATGTTTGTGCAGTTGTTATTTTGTTACCATTACAGGTTGCAACAAACATAATTGGTCGTACAGCCCACGTTTTTGAGTCGATTTTTGTCGGCTTTGGTGGGATGAAGACATCATCACCGTTGAAAGCGATTACAAAACCAGTAGCCAAGTGGATTATTCACATGACAGGTGATACTGCTTGGATCTCTTCGGCGATTGCGTTGCTTATCCTCTTTATTGCTTTGTTGTTAATTGTAAAACTATTGCGTTCAATGGTCTTGAGTCGTGTTGAGCGATTTTTCCAGAGGTATGTTTTTAGAACACCGATTTTGAGCCTTTTTCTTGGTATTGGGCTGACCGCGTTTGTACAATCTTCTTCGATTACAACGTCTATCGTTGTTCCACTATTAGGAGCTGGTGTTCTGACAATGGTGCAGATTTATCCTTATTTGTTGGGGGCAAATGTTGGCACAACAATAACTGCTTTTCTTGCTTCATTTGTTACAGGCTCCCCAGAGGCTGTTGCTGTTGCCTTTGCCCATTTTTCCTTCAATCTTTATGGCATAGCGATTTTCTGGCCGTTAAAGAAGATTCCGATCTGGTTATCTGAGCGGATGGCCAAATTGACTCAGGTTTCTCGTCTTTTTCCGATATTGTATATAGCGGTAGTATTTTTTATCTTACCTGCATTAGTTCTTTGGCTGGTTGATTAGATAAGGGATGTCAGATGTTTGAAAAATTCAAAGAGTTATTTAGTTCAGAGAATCTTCTCGATTTAGCATATGGTACGACTTTGAAGATGCTTGAGTTTGATCATGAGATGTATACTGCATCAAGCTCTACATTGAGACAAAGCGATACTGCCGAATTGCCATTTGACATCAAGAAGCTCGATCGAAAGATCAATAAGTATGAACGGGAAGTTCGTCGCAATGTTCTGACACATCTCAGTATTGCAGGAACTCAAAATGTGGTACCTGGGTTGGTCTTGGTTTCAATAGTAATTGATGTTGAGCGTATTGGAGACTACACCAAGAATATCTCTGAGTTGGCTACGATGCACCCAACAAAGTTGTATGCAGGTGAGTACGAAGAGAAGCTCATTGCGATAGAAAAGACAATTGCAGAATTTTTTCCTAAGGCTATTGAAGTACTCAAAGAGCAGGATGTTAAGTCAGGTCGACAGATTATGGGACGGGAGCAGGCAATAGCTTCTGATTGTGAGTTTATCATCAAGGGGTTAGTAAAAAATCCCGATTCTTCGCTGTCAACTGGTGATGCTGTCACCCTTGCTTTATATGCACGGCAACTCAAACGGATCAATGCCCACTTGTCGAATATCACAAGCGCAATAGTTAATCCATTTCCTCGTATAGGTTTCAGAGAGAAGAAGAGAAAAAAGAGCTAAACGCAGTTTGGTAAAAGAAGAGAGTTTCCTCTTACTCTTTATCTATCCCCAATCCAGTTCTTATTGTTGGAAGGATATTTTTCCTCTGCATAATATAGAATCCTGTTCCAAGGATGATATAGAGGATCCCTACCTCAATATGAATCTGTTGGAATATCAATTGACTCAAGAATAGAATCAGAAGTAGAACAGCATGTTTTTTGTCAAACTTCAGAGACAATAGCACTGCAACAGCAAAAAATGATTGGGCCGCCGTGAGGAAAAGCTCATGGTCTTGAAATGTGTCGAGGGGGAACGGTCTTATCTTTGCACTGCTGATTGAAAAAACTAAGGGGATAGTGCCTACTAATAGTGTCCATTGATTGACTTTGGATGAGATCAGTGCTTTCATGGCTGAGCCTGCAGAACCACGCATGGTCCATGTTGCCGCAATGATAAACTCAGGTGCTTCTGATGCGATTGGTGCCAACCATTGTATGAGTAAGAATTCATCGATCCCTAATTGTGTACCAGTCTTTATCAATGAGTCGGCAAATGGTTCGGCGACGAAGAAAATAACGGCACCACTAAAAATGAAAAACGATGCGGTCATCATTCGTCTTGTAATCTTGGACATATTAGCAATTATCTTTACAGGTCCGACAAATTCGGGTTCGATCGATTCTAATTGGGCCGCTCTTTTGGTATAGAGTGCGAAGATGGTTACTAGAATGGCCATATCGATTAGATTTAGGGAGCCTTTTAGTGGGATGGTAAATGAATAGAGGGTGGCGATGCCTAAATAGAAGATTTCTACACGCTGTGTTTTTTCCAGAATGATCTTTTTTTTCTTCTTAAAGAAAACATATATGAAGAGAATAAAAGGCCACCCAAGGCCGACTAGCAATCGATTCGCACCTGTCATATTAGCAATGGCAAAGTGTGTTTGGGAGGGGTCATGTGCGGCTCTCCACGTAAAGACAAAATCTATCGCATACTCAGGCAGTACTGCTATCAAGGCAAGTATTGCTACCGCAAGCGATTCGGACATATCCATCTATGCTGCTTCAGCCGCCCAACTGAGGATGAATGCGGCTCCGAAAACTGCTATACCAAACATCAACGAGCCGACTACAGGGTCGATCTCAGCATGGGTCATACCGAAATAGAGTCCTGGGATAGTGGATAAAAATGTGATGATCAGGGCAATGTAGATGCCGGGTGTGATTGTGTACTTCTCTTGGGGGCGATTCAACGATGTGGCTCCGATTCTGCGAGTGTTGTAGTCAATGTTATCCCCGTATTATCATATTGACGATATCTTTTCGAAGGAGAATACCGACTAATTCGCCGTCAGTAAGAACATATACTCTTGAGATATCTTTAAAGATCATCATTGCGGCAACTTCTACAATCCGTGTTTCAGGAGAAGTTGTTTCATACTCATCACGGTAAAGCTGAGAGACCTTGATTTGATCTTCTTTTTTCAATAGCTCTTCAAAAGGTTCGACATCCATTGAATAGTTCAGATTTGATATCAAAGATTTGTAATCAGGCAGTGCCGCTTTTATCAAATCTCTATCACTGATGACACCGACCAGATGGTTATTCGTATCAATGACAGCAAGAGCCGAAAGTCGATTTCTGAACATTTTGTTGGCTACATCTTTGAGCGTGTCGTCCATTTGAACTTTGACTACATCATGACGCATGATATCTTTTACCATCAGTTCCTTATCGACGGTAACATTTGCTTCACTAATCAATTTAATCATGTCTCGCGGGTTGTTTATGGCACATAATCGTTCTAACGTCCCATCAATCCGTGCAAAGGAGGCCAGACCAGAAAGTGTTTGCAAATATAGTTTGGCAATAGTCGAAGGTGTCAGGAGCAGACAGATGACATGGAGGGGTATATTGTCCGGTGTATCTCCTGAGAGGCCGAGTTTGGATATACCGATAAGGATGTATAGCTCTTTAACCGAATCTGTTCTGGCATGCGGGAAGCAAAAGCCTCGTCCATAAGAAGTAGATTCGATTTCTTCACGTTCACGCACAGACTGTAAGATAGCTTCGTAATCAAGGCAGACCCCTTCATTCTTGATAAGATCCAACAATTCGCATACGGCTTCATCTTTAGTTCTCGCCTGCATGTTCGTCTTGATTCGGCGGTCTATGAGCAAATTAGCAAGTTTCACGTCCTGACCTCTCGTGCCTTGATTCGTTCATATCGTTTTGTTTAACGTCTGATAGTAATAATGGTGATGCAACCCCCCCTGACACAAGGAATTTAATTCCTTCTTCTATAGACATTGAAAGAAGATGTGCCTTTTCCTTAGGGATAATAATGACCATACCTGAAACGGGAGTTGGTGTTGATGGCATGAAAACGGAATAGCACGCCGTCATTCTACCGTCGATTTCAACTTCAACTCTATTTGATACAAAGCCGATTGCCCAGACTCCCTCTTTTGGGTACTCGACTAAGGCAACTTCTTTGAAAGATTGCATTGTAGGGCCGGCAATTGCTTCCACGAGTTGTTTGACTGCTGAATAGACAGGACGAATAAGTGGAAGGCGGGCTATTGCTTTTTCCGTAATGCTATAAAGTTGCTCTCCGATGTAATTTCGAGTTAGAATTCCAGCTAAAAGGATTAGCAGTAAAGTGGTAATGACTCCCAAGCCAGGGACAAAATAACCTAATAGCGAGTGAATAATCGGTTGTAGGACACCATCAATAGACTCAAAGAGAAACTTCAAGACGAGATACGTAAGAATGAGTGGTACGATGACCAACATTCCACCGATGAAATGACGTTTGATAAGGGTTACAACATTTTGCATTATCGCTTCTCTCTCAATCACGCTTCATTTGAGATACCATTGAAAGTATCGGCATTCTTTGCTGAATGTCAAGATAGTGTGGAGATTTGCAGGTTGTTCTTGCTCTTACGGCATGAAATGAAGCGAACTTGAAATTCCTGTGGCAAATTGTAAGATAGGCTCAGGATACAAACCAAAGAGCAATACACCTATAACTCCGATAGCTAATACTGCTTTGGCGGGTAGGGGAGCTTCGACTTTATACGGGGATGTTTCAGGACTGAAGAACATTACTTTTATGACATTTGCATAGTAGAACAGCGCAAATACTGTCGTCAGTAGTCCGATACCAACCATCCAGTACATCCATGAACTGTCTGCACTTCTTTGAGCAACATCTACAACTGATGCGAATACATAGTACTTTGCAAGAAAACCTGCCAGAGGTGGAATACCTGCAAGTGAGAGCAGGAAAACAGCCATAACAGCCGAGAAGAACGGTGAGGTCCGTGCAAGACCAGCATAGCTCTTGATTTGACATGAGCCAGTCATATCTTCGAAAACTGCTACAGCGGCAAAGGCTCCCATATTTGCAAAGAGATAGATAAAGAGATAGAATCCTACTGATGCTATTCCTGAAGCACTCAAGGCGACCATACCGATCATGATATACCCTGCTTGAGCAATAGAGGAATAAGCAAGCATGCGTTTTATATTTGTCTGTCTAATAGCCAGTACGTTACCGAGTACCATAGCGGCTATTGCAAGTATCCCTATGAGCATTCCCCAGTCATTTGGTGCCATATCAGGGCTATGATACGCATAGAGACCGTCAACAAAGATCTTTGCAAAGGCTATGAGTCCCGCACCTTTAGAACCGACAGATAGAAATGCCGCCACAGGAGTAGGCGCACCTTCATATACATCAGGTGCCCATTGATGGAAAGGAGGGAGAGCGAGTTTGAAGCCGATCCCCGCGGCAAGCATGATAAGTGCGAGAATCATGACGATGCCCATATCTCCAAATTGTAGATGAGTCTTAAAGAAAGCGACCTTCATCTGCGCAAGATCGGTCGATCCCGTTAGGCCATAAAGAAATGACATACCATAGACCATCAAAGCTGATGAGAAGGCACCAATAATAAAGTACTTAATTCCCGATTCTACGGATAGCTTGTCATCTTTGTAGAAAGCGGCCATGGCAAACAATGGGATAGTAGTCAACTCCAAACCGAGGTAAATACTTAGCAGTTCCTGTGATGAAGAGAGAAACATCATCCCTGTTGTAGACATGAGTAGTAGGGCATAGAATTCACCACGATGATTAACTATTTTTTTCTGCATTACACCAAATGAGCTTCCAACAGCCATAAAAGCGGCGCCCAAGAAAATAACTTTGAAGAATACAGCCACATTGTCATTGATGAACATCTTACCAAAGCCTTTGCCATTACCGACAAGACCGAGCAGAAGGCCAGCTATTGCTATCCCGAAAAGAGTGAGATACCCTGTTGTTGATCCGTTGTTTCGTTTTGACAGCAGATCAAAGGAGATAACCACTAGTGCCCAGACAAACAGGAAAATCTCGGGCAACATATACTGCAGATTGTATTCTGGGAAAGGAAAATCCATTTCTAACGCGCCATCAAGTTAACCAGGTTTTGTAACGTCGCCGACATCAAAAACTCAAGCGGTTTCGGATATATTCCTACAGCGAGAGTCAAGATTGCCAATGGAATAACTGTAACAAGTTCTCTCTTACCGATATCAGTCAGATTACCCCAGCGAGCTAAATCAAATTCACCGAGGAATACATTTTGAACCATACGCAGGATATAGGTTGCACCCAAGACAACACCAAGGACTGCAACTCCGACAAGAACTTTATTGAGAACCATAAAGGACCCGACAAAGATCATAAATTCTGACACAAAACCGGACATTCCCGGAAGTCCGAGTGAAGCCATGCCAAACATGACCATGAGTCCCGTATATACTGGGAGTTTTACTCCCAAGCCTCCGAAAGCGGCGATTTCTCGTGTATGTGCACGATCATAGAGGACTCCCACCAAAAGGAATAGTGCACCTGTTATGAGGCCGTGGGATACCATTTGGAAAATACACCCTGCTATTGCAGTGACAGATGAAAAAGCCGCCAATGAGAGCATACAGAAGCCCATGTGGGAGACTGATGAATACGCGACTAATTTTTTGAGGTCTTTTTGTGCGATTGAGACTAAGGCTCCGTAGATAATTCCGATTACTCCCAACACAGCGATCCAGAAGGAGAGTTCCCGTAGTGCGTATGGGAACATTGGCCAACTGATGCGAAGCATTGCATACGTGCCCATCTTCAGCAGGACACCAGCCAGAATAACAGAAACCGCAGTTGGCGCCTGAACATGAGCATCAGGTAACCATGTATGGAACGGCCAGACTGGGACTTTAATTGCAAAGGCGATAAAGAAGAAAATGAAACAGGTCATTTGCAGAGCGTGTGACAGAGTCGGTGCAGTTTGTATGAGAGTCAGCATATTTAGGGTATGAGGTTCAGAAGTAAAGTATAGTACGAGAATCGCTACTAGCATGAAGATCGAACCGAAAAGTGTATAGAGGAAAAACTTGATTGCGGCGTACTCCTTACGAGGTCCGCCCCAGATACCGATAAGGAAGTACATCGGTACCAACATGATTTCCCAGAATACATAGAATAAGAAGAAGTCAAGTGCGGCAAACACGCCCATCATTCCTGTCTCTAACAACAGGAAGAAGGCGAAGTATTCTTTGACCCGTACTTTTATGTTGAACGATGCCAACAGTGAGATTGTGCTTAACAGTCCCGTTAAAAAGAGCATAGGAACTGAGATTCCATCAACACCGAGATAGTACTGGACGTTAAGTGTCGGAATCCAATTGAACGGTCCTTCCACATACGCCATGGCACTTGATGCGGCATGGTTGATAAAATAATCGTAGGTCAGCCAGAATGATGTTACCATCGGAATGAGACTGACTATGAGTGCAGTCCACCGAATCAACTTATGGTTGTCTTTCGGCAGTAGCATCACCAACAGCATCCCTGCGAGAGGGACATATATCAACGAACTTAACAGCATCTTATGGTCTATCCTCCAAACCTATCACTAATCTTCCTGTGTTTTTGAGCCTGACATTTGCTTATCTGCTGAAAAGTAACGTGTTGCTAATTTCAGCAAGAGAAGCGCGGTAACAAAGAGAGCTGTCAATGTCGGCCAGCCTACAGTGAGATATATTATTTCATATTTTGATATTGCAAAGAGTACAGCAATGGCACCTATTGAGAGCGCATACGTTTGAGCTTTGCCACTCTGTGTAAATCGTAACAGATGTCCTGCCTGTCGGACAATCCACCCCGCACCATTGACGGCACCGTCGATAATATATGCATCAAAGAGCATCTTTATATCAGCCCATACTATTGTGAACCAGCCGACTAAGTTAACAAACCCGTCAATAATCTTCGCATCAAAAGTCCACATGAAGCGGGCAATGGCCATAATCGGGTTGATGAGAATACTTTGATAGAGCTCATCAAAGTAGTATTTGTTATAGAAAAGATTGTACAGGGGACGGAAGCGTTGACCTATTGCTTCATACGAAATTGATTTCTTGTAATACATCAAGTAGGCTAAGCCGATACCTGAGAGTGCAACAGTAAGGGAAATAATCATAAGTGCCCATGACGGTGAGGCGTGGTGTATTTCACCGTGGTAGACAAAAGAGCTAAACCCGTGAGGGAGCCATGGTATCGCGACCCATCCGGCAAAAACCGAAAGTATGGCAAGGAAAAGTAGGGGGTAGGTCATGACTTTTGGTGATTCATGTGCATGGTCATATCTATGCTGATCACGAGGTTCCCCAAAGAATGTCATGAAGCAGAGTCGCCACATATAGAAGGCAGTCATAAAGGCAACGAGTAGTGTTAAGAAGAGGAATATCGGATGGTGTAGTGTTGTTGCCACGATTTCATCTTTTGACCAGAAACCTGAGAGAGGGAAGATACCCGCAATGGATAGGGAGGCGATCATAAACGTAACAGCAGTAACTTTCATTTTACCGTACAGCCCACCCATATCTCTGATGTCATTGGTATGTACGCCATGAATGACTGACCCTGCACCGAGAAAGAGTAGTCCCTTAAAGAATGCGTGGGTCATCAAGTGCAGAGTTCCTGCCACATATCCCGCTGAGTGGTGGCCTTGTGATGTATCGTAGCCATATAATCCAAGAGCCATAATCATGTAACCGAGCTGACTGACGGTTGAGTAGGCAAGGATTCGTTTTATATCGATTTGCACTAATGCAATAGTTGCGGCCATGACTGAGGTAACAATACCAATAATAGCTACGACCATAGATGCTTCAGGTGACCAGACAAACAATGACATCGATCGGGCAACGAGATATACCCCTGCAGCTACCATTGTGGCGGCATGAATCAAAGCCGATACAGTAGTAGGGCCTTCCATTGCGTCGGGTAACCAGACATGGAGCGGGAACTGTGCTGACTTACCAACTGCACCGGCGAAAATGAATATCCCGATTGCTGTAAGCACTCCAAGAGGTATTATGCCTGAAGCGGCTTGGGAGAAAACGTCACCATAGTTGAATGTGTGGCAATATGTTCCGATAAGGAACAGCCCGATCAGGAAACCAAGATCGCCTATTCGGGTAGTAATAAATGCTTTTTTGCAGGCCAGAGCGGCAGACCGTTTTTCAAACCAGAAGCCAATCAAGAGGTAACTTGTCAGTCCGACGAGTTCCCAGAAGATGAATATCATGAAATAATTATTGGCTAAGATGAGTCCAAGCATGGAGAAGAGGAAAAGAGAAAGATATGCATAGAACCTGCTGAAGCGCGGATCATCTTTCATGTATCCAAGAGAATATATCTGAACACATGAACCGACAGTTGTAACAACGACTAGCATAACAGCTGTCAGTGGATCAATGAATATACCTATTTCCAGATTAAAACCGGGGAAGTTGATAAACTTGTAAAACCATTCATACGGAGTGCTATGACTGGATAGCTGTTCAATAAGAACGGTGACCGACATAACCCATCCTGTAAGAATGCACGCAATGGAGAAGCCGGATGCGATCTTCTCTTTCCATCTGAGGGCAAAGACGATCATAACAAATGACAGGAGTGGCAATAGCCCGATTAGATATGCATGTTCAGTCATCTATAAACTCCTACCACTTCATCACGTTATAGTGCTCGGTGTCGATCCCGCGCCAGTTACGATAGATCAGCAATACAATAGCAAGCCCCAAAGCGGCTTCAGCGGCGGCGACTGCAATAATAAACATTGCAAAGATCTGTCCTGTCAGGCCATCAGTAACAATGAACTTATTGAATGCGACAAAGTTGATATTCGCTGCGTTGAACATAAGCTCGAGAGACATAAGGATACCGATTGTATTTCGACGGGTCAGAACACCGAAAAGGCCGATTGAAAAGAGCATTGCCGCTAGGGCTAGATAATAAAACATTACGACCGCTCCTTTCGCGCCAGAGCTATCGCACCGATCATTGCGGCTAATAATAGTACAGAAATAACTTCAAACGGTAACATGAATTCAGTCATCAGGTATTTCCCTAAGATGAGGGAGTTGTCATGTCCTAACTCATTGGCTCGATAGTTCCATGAGTGTGTTTTGCTGATGAGCATGATTGCACCAACAGCAAAGCTCAGGCAGACGAAAAGTGAGACCAGTCCATTTTCATTGGTTTGTTTTATTACTCTGTTGGTAAGATTATTGGTCAGCATGATAGCAAAAATCATCAAAATTGAAACTGCCCCGACATAGATCAAAACTTGTGCCGCTGCGAGGAACTCCGCATCCAGAAGAATAAATATCCCCGCAACCGAAAAGAGACAGAGAACCATAAAGAGTGCACAATGGAAGACATTTTTCAAACTCACAAGCAGGATAGCTGAAGTTAGAATAACAAATGAGAGAACCCAGAATGCCGATGATATCTGATGTTCCATATCAGCTGTTTTCTCCCTTCTGGTCAACAGGTTTTTTCTCAGGTGATTTTGTTTCAGCAGGAGTCGTTTCTTTTTTTGGTGCGACTTTTTTCTTTTTCCTCGTGTCAATATAGTCAACATCGCGACCGACTTCCTGTAGCTTGTTTACATCCCAGAGGAAGCTGTCTTTATCTGCAGATGAGAATTCATACTTTGTCGCAAGTTTAATCGCCGAAAAATTACATGCTTCTTCACACAAACCACAGAAACAACAGAGACCGAAGTCGATTTCGAATTTCTTCAGGTTTCGTTTCTTTGTTTCGGGATCACGTGGTGAATCAATCACAATTGCGGCTGTCGGACAGGCACGCATACAGAGCATACATGATGTGCAATTCAGCGAACCATCTTCTTTATCTGAAAGGAGGACTACAACCCCTCGAGAACGTTCAGGCATTTCCCATTTCTCTTCGGGATATTGAAGAGTGATCGCATGTCTTCCGAGATGCTTACTAGTAATCCTCATGCCAGAGAATAATGCTTTAATGTCTTTGAAGATTCCCATATTACCAATGCCACCCTGCATATTTTATGACTGCGGCGAGGATAAGGTTAGCAAATGTAACAGGGACTAAAAACTTCCAAGCGAATTCCATAAGTTGATCAACTCGAAGTCTTGGATAGGTCCAACGGATGAGCATCATAAGGAAAACGACTCCAAATGTTTTCATCAAGAACCAAGCCCATGATGGGATAAATGACCAACCGTTCCAACCACCAAGGAACAGTGTGGCCGCAAGTGCTGAAACAGTGAACATGTTAATGAATTCGGCAAGGAAGAACATTGCAAATTTCATCCCTGAGTATTCTATATTAAAACCAGCCACAAGTTCTTGTTCTGCTTCGGGGATATCAAACGGGGTTCTGTTGGCCTCAGCGGTCGCGGCAATCAGATAGGTTACAAAGGCAATAGGTCCAAAAGGCAATTTGAAAATAAACCAATTGAAAATCCAACCGCTTTGAGACGTGACGATATCAACCATTGACATTGAGCCGACAAAAAGGATAACAGTCAGAATTGAAGCGACCATTGGAATTTCATAGCTTACAACTTGAGCGGCTGAACGCATTCCACCCAAGAGTGCATATTTATTATTAGATCCCCAACCCGCCATGAGAAGTGCGATTACCGTGAATGTTGTCACTGCCATAATATAGAGAATCCCTATATTGAAGTCGGCAACAATCAGATTTTTCCCCCATGGCATGACGATATAGGCAAGGTATGCGGCGACAAAGCAAATAACGGGTGCCCAGAAGTAGACTATTTTATCACGAGAGGCAACCCGTACATCTTCTTTCTGAAGCAGTTTGATTGCATCCATAATTGTCTGATACCAGCCGTGCCAACCGTGTCTCATCGGGCCAAAACGCTGTTGCATATGGGCGGCGATTTTCCGTTCCCACCAGACCAAAAAGAGAGCAATGATTGAAAGAGCGCTGAACATGATCACGCCTAATACGGCATAGCTAATAATCAACACAGTGTTAGCTGAGAAACCGAACGATTCGAGGACTCCACTCAACCATCGGAAGAGCGGGTAAAGCTCAAGAACAGCAACTGGGAAGGTCATCGGTCAACCTCCGGCATGATTACATCCATAGTTGCAAAGATTGCTACTAAGTCAGCCAACAGGACATCAGTAGCAAATGCAGGTAGAACAGCAATATGATTATATGATGCACCACGAGTTTTGACTCGTAACGGTTTCTTTGTTCCGTCGGAGATTACATGAACGCCCAATTCACCGCGGGAGTTTTCTATGCGAGCATAGACTTCCCCTGCCGGTGGTTTGAAGTTAGGAGAGACTTTGGCTTTGAAGTCACCTTCGGGGAGAGCATCCAATGCTTGACGGACTATATGTATTGACTGACGGATCTCATCCAAGCGGAGGAGATATCTGTCATAGCAATCACCATTGTGACGTACAGGTATATCAAACTCGAAACGATCATAAATCGAGTACGGATCATTTCGACGCAGATCATATTGTACCCCTGAAGCCCTTAGGCAAGGACCTGAGACACCGTAGTCGAGGGCGACTTTGGCGGGTAATACACCTATGCCGACCGTTCGTACTAGCCAGATCGGATTTTCGTTGAGAAGACCTTCATAGTCAGCCAGTTTTTTTTCAATTGTATTGAGTGCTTCGTGGCATTTTGGTATAAAACCGTTGGGGAGGTCTCTTGATACTCCACCTACTCTGATATAGTTATAGGTAAGGCGTTGTCCACAGGTCATTTCAAACAGATCAAGAATGGATTCACGTTCACGCAGGCCATAGAGGAATGGGGTCAAAGCCCCGATATCCATGGCTGTCACACCATAAAAGAGAAGATGTGAAGCGATTCTATTTAGTTCGAGCATAATGACGCGAATATGTTCTGCCCGTTCTGGTACTTCAATAGAAGCTAATCGTTCAGCAGCAAGGGCGAAGACATAGTTGCATGACATCGCTGTAACGTACTCAAAGCGATCGAGAATAGGGATGCACTGAGCATACGTTCTGTTTTCACATATTTTTTCAATAGAACGGTGGAGATATCCGATATGCGGTTCGATCTCTTTGACCTTTTCACCATCCATCTTGAGTACCATACGACAAACGCCATGAGTCGATGGATGATGTGGCCCCATATTGAGGTAGTATTCTTCTGTCCTCAAGTCTGACATAGCTTAAAACTCCGGCATCCTGATGAAATCAGGGGCATCCCAGTCTTTACGCATCGGAAAGCCTTCATCCCAATCCTCGGGGAGTAATAGGAACTCAAGTTTTCCATGATTCTTGACGTTGATTCCATAGAGTTCCCACATCTCACGTTCGTGCCAGTTGGCCGCCGCCCATACCTTCTGTACGGATTCAATCTCAGCTCCATCATAGGGTAGAATGACTTTAATATCCACACGGAGTGATTTTGATGTGGAAGCAAGCTGATAGACGACTTCGAATTGTTCTCCAGTATCGACCCCTGAAAGGTTGCACAGGAAATCGAACTTGAGTTGTTCGTCATCACGAAGCCATGTGCATACTTCGATGAGTTGTGATGCTTCAACCTTGAATATCGGATCATGACGACCAACCTCGAGAAGAGTCAACTTACCTTCAGATTTATCTGTCAGATATGCAGAAAGTTGGTCTTTATCCATCAGTCTTTCTCCTGCCAATCAAGAAGGCTCTGTTTCTTGATTTTTTCCTGAAGGGTTATGCAACCTTCAAGGAGTGACTCAGGTCTTGGCGGGCACCCCGGGATATAGACATCAACGGGGATGATATGGTCAATCCCTTTCTCAACCGAATACGAATCATAATAGAATGGTCCGCCTTTGATTGTACAGCCACCCATTGCTATAACATATCGTGGTTCAGCCATCTGATCATACAGCAGTCGGAGTCGTGGAGCCATTTTTTTTGTGATAGTGCCTGCGGCAATGATTAGATCGGCTTGACGCGGTGTTGCGCGGAAGATCATTCCGAGGCGGTCAAAGTCATACCTTGAAGCACCGGTACACATAAGTTCAATAGCGCAACAAGCTGTTCCAAAGAGGAGGTACCAGAGAGATTTTGCCTGTGCATTGTGTAGTGCGGCTTCTAACGAAGTCATGACAATTCCACCGCCCGGCATTTTCTCTGTGTAAACAGGTAATTTTTTGATCAAACCCATTTGAGTGCCCCTTTTTTCCATGCATAGAAAATGCCGAAGAAGAGTATAAGGATAAAGATAACCATTTCAACCAGTGCAAAAAGACCGAGTTGACCAAAAGCAACTGCCCACGGGAAAAGAAATATTACTTCAACATCAAAAATAACAAATATAAGGGCGAATATGTAGAAGCGGTTGTTGAACTGGAACCATGAATTCCCTACAGGCTCTTCAGCACATTCGTAGTTTAAATTTTTGGCATGGTATGGATTGTGAGGCCGAATCAAGCGTGACAAGAGAAAAGTAAAGAGCACTATACCTGTACCGATCAGGATGAAAATCAGGATGGAGAGGTATTCGCTCATGTCGGCATTCCTTCTTAGTCCTTCAGTCACACTATGTGACTGATTTCACAAGTTATGAGAACGCAAGAAATCTTGTTTCGCTATCAAGTCAAGAGCTTTTTTCGAGTTTTTGATCTCTTTTTCTCTTATACTTAATATGTTTGCTGACAATGGGTAAAAACATGTAGTGCGTTATCACTATCATTGTCATTCTGGTCAACTATATATGACTATGAAACAGATTTCCACAAAAAAAAACAGCCCAAATTGTGGGCTGTTTTTTTTTGTCACTACTTTTTTACAACCTTTTTATTCGTATCCAGAGTGCAATACAGACGATAGTAATAAATAGTGTTGCAACTCCCAGACCTTTTCTTCTGAAGTAATATTCATCAATCAGAGAGGCTGAATTCGATTTGACAGAATCAGCTTTAAGCAGGCCAACTTTTGTTTTTTCTACAACACGGGTTGAGTCAAAAGAGTGTACCAATGTTCTTGCTTGAATCAGTTCCTGTTTGACTTCATTGAGTAGGAATTCCTCATCAGTTGTCAGCATTCCCTTCTCAATAGCTTCATTTAGTACAACTTCTGCTTCATTATGAGCGAGAACAAGCTTCTTGATCCCCGCATTGATCGAGGCTGCTGTTGCTAACCCGATTGTTCCATCATCAGACGAGTGGCACTCGGTACAGATGGCAGGTTCAGCATCACCGACCATTGCATCGAGCGGTTGTACTATCAGATGGTTTGAGTGGCACGTTTCGCACATTGGAAAATCATTCTCAATGTATGCCTGTTTATGAGGAGAAGCATCAAAGAGTTCTGCCTGGAAAGCATGGCAGTTTCCGCAAACTGCCGAAATCGAGCTAACTCCCGGAGGAGCGGCTCCATGGTTACCGTGACAGTCATTACAGGCTGGTGCTCCCAAATCATGATTCTCAAGGAGAGCCTTACCATGGACAGATTTCTTGTAACCTTCAAGCTGATCTGTCGGTATCCCATATTGAGACATATACTCAGTATCGCCATGACATTTACCGCAGGTAGCAGGGATATTGAGAGGATATGTACTTGAGTGTGGGAATTTTGCATCTCCGATTTCATGCACGGAATGGCACGAAATACAATTTGCCACTTTTGTGTCCCCTTTTTTCAACAATCTCTGGCCGTGAACCGATGTTTTATACTTATCAAATTGATCGGTCGGCAGTGATGGATTGTGCTCGTGCATATACGATGCATCGCTATGGCAACGGGCGCAAAAACTAGGGACTTCTGTATAGCTTGGGACACCGCGATATCCTTTTGATTCGGCGACATCATCCATATCGTCAAGTGTCGGGTCTCCGCCATGACAATCATTGCACATGAGACCTTTTTGGAAATGTATGTCACGTACAATCTTATGTGAAGGTCCGTCTTGATCTTCAAGGTCCTGATGGCAGGTGATACAGTTATTCTCTTGTGCTCGAGACGCTAACGGTAGTGCGACCAGCATCGAGACACTTATTAGCAGTATGTTTTTTAGCATGGTCATCTCCTACTCCACCAGATATCCGATAATAGTCATTACAATCATGAACGCGAGTACCGCAATACCGAACCACGTTACTTTTTTCGATTTCTCACCTTCAGCAGTCTTGCGATCTAAGAACGGGATCAGCGCCCAAATAAGACCACCGATTGAGAAGAAAGCGATACCGAACAGTTCCCCTTCAATAAAGAGAATATGTGCAGGTAGTAGTTTCAAGGCCTGGAATGCAAACATAAAGTACCATTCAGGTCGAATGACTGGTGGTGGTGGTGAGAACGGATCAGCTTTAACACCAAGTGGCCAATGTACTACGCCAATGCCATCGGGAAAGAAGACAGCGAGGACAGCAAGTACATTCAGAACGATCAACCAGACCAGCAGGTCCTTAAGCAGGAAATTCGGGAAGAATTTCTGATAGGTTTTTTTTGATGGGTCTAGCTTGTCCCATTCAACCGGTTCACTCATACCTTGTCGTTGGACCATAATGAGGTGCATCGAGAGTAAAACTGTAAAGAGTCCCGGAAGTATGGCAACATGGAGACCAAAGAAACGCCCGATAGTTGCCCCCGTAACTTCTTCACCGCCTCTCATGGCAATCAATAGTGACTTGCCAATCACAGGAATTGCTCCCGCCATACCCGTTCCTACACGAGTAGCGAAGAATGCTAATTCGTTCCACGGCAATAGGTAACCAGAAAACCCAAAGAGCATGGCGAGTCCCATCAATCCCATCCCGGTGAGCCATGTCAACTCACGTGGTCGGCGGTATGCATGGGTAAAATAAACTGAGAACATGTGGATAAAGACAGCAAATACCATCAAGTTTGCCGACCATGAATGCAGAGCTCGTATCAACCAGCCGAATGAGACTGATGAAACAATAAATCTCACTGATTCATACGCCGAATCTGCACCTGGACGGTAATACATGAGAAGTAGGATGCCCGTTACAACCTGTACAATAAAGAGGAAGAGTGAGATTCCTCCAAAGTAGTAGAAAGCAGAGTGGCTGTGAACCGGGACAGCCTTATGTTTCATGTATTCGACAAAGGCGTCGGTTTCAAAACGACTGTTTAACCACCCATAAAGTTTCATCATAGTGGAGGTTTCTGTCGGTTTCTTCTCAGACATCAGACATCCTCCTTACTTACAAAGATTGTACCATCGACTTCTTCAACACGAAAACGGGCAAGAGGTCGAGGTGGCGGGCCGGAAACGTTGTTTCCGTCCATGTCGTATTTTCCATTGTGGCATGAGCACCAGATAAGCCCTAGGTCTGGTCGGTGCTGAACTGTACAATCTAGGTGTGTGCAAGTTGCACTCAGTGCATTTAGTTTACCTTTATCAGTAAGGAATATAATCCCAAGTTCGCGACCATATTTGAAATACTTTGCTTTCTTGGGTTCCCCCTCAATATCAGCACGACCATATTTAAGCTTTAATTGCGAGAGATTTGCCTCTGCAACCGGTGGTGGCATGATATATTTGGTTACTGGATAGACCACGGCGGCAATAGTTGCAAGAACTCCACCTCCGAGTATCACTTCCAGAAAACCACGACGGCTTTGTTTTGTATCGTTCACGAGAACTCCCATTAAAATAGGACAAACTTAATCTTCGCCAAGTCTATACGCTTACCTATCTCTTGTCAAATACTTATTCAATAGAAAAAGACATAATAATCAACTTTTATGGATTTGTAGAGCAATTAGTCAATTACGGCGATACAATCTATTTCAATGGTGACATCTTTTGGTAAACGACTAACCTCTACAGTGGCACGAGCGGGGGGAGTGCCAGTAAAGAAACTACCATAGACTTCATTTACTGCAGTAAAGTCGTTCATATCTGATAAATAAATAGTCGTTTTGACTATATTGTTTAATTCTGCGCCTGCTTCAGTCAACACGGCCTTTAGGTTATTCATTACTTGATTGCACTGTTCAGTTGCATTGGATCCCACTATTTCCATAGTTGACGGATCGAGCGGAATCTGTCCTGAACAATATATTACGGTTCCAGAAGAACTTTTGATTGCCTGAGAATAAGGGCCGATAGCTGTGGGGGCTTTGTCTGTTTGGATAGCTTGTTTCATTATATCTCCCATTAACTGTGTAATTATATTAATGAGGGGAATATATATGCATGAATAGACGGTGGCAAGTTGGGCATTGTAGGAATACTGTCGGATTTGGGGATAGTGTAGTTGTACAAACTTAGATAAGTTGCAAAGCTAAAAAATCGGTCAAATATATATAAAGGTAATCTATATTATCCGGAACATTTTGCGTTGTTCTTTTGTTGCAATTCTAACGGTAGGTTTCAACCTGCGGTGAACTCAAAGAATAGTTTGAAGGCTTGCAGTCGTTCTTAATCAAGAGATGATAACAATTAGCACCTGATTCGTCCGGTGTTCTTATATAGAGTTCGAAGTATAACGTATTGTTAGACAACCGATGACGATTGGTTCCATGGGAAGGTAAAGATGAAAAGATCAATAATGTATACTGCGGTCATTATCGCACTTTTTACAGGTGTACCACAGGTCAATGCGACAATTCATACTATTAGTGTTGGGAATTTCTTTTTTTCACCAACAAAAACAACGGTTCAGCAGGGAGATACGGTTCGATGGAATTTTACTTCAGTCACTCAGCACACATCAACTTCTGATGCTAGTTCACCTAAGGCCTGGGACTCAGGTTTGATGGGGTCCGGCTCAAGCTTTGATGTGATTTTTGATGTCTCTGATGGTCCTGGTCCGTTTCCATATCATTGCACCCCTCATTTTTCGATAATGAAAGATACTATTTTTGTAAGTATGCCACCATCTTGCTGTGTTGCCAGAGGGAATGTTGATGACGTAGTAGGTCCGGGTGGTCCGATTGATGTTTCAGATCTCACATATCTTGTAAACTTTCTGTTCAAGGGTGGTCCGATTCCTCCTTGTGAAGAACAGGGGAATGTTGATTCAGTCATTGGACCCGGTGGTCCGATTGATGTTTCAGATTTGACGTATTTGGTGAATTTTCTCTTCAAAGGCGGTTCAGTACCGCTGAGTTGTTAATGTATACAGGATCTCCCACCCGACGATCTCTTTGAGAGCTTTGGGTGGGGCACTCTTTGTTTGGTCTTGGACAATTCCAATAATGATTTCAATATGTATATAGCCGATGTGAAATACCTGATAGTACGGATCTTCTCCAGCTATCACGGCACGGTATGGGGGACAATAAGAAGTTAGATCCTCACGGGACGAAAGTATGAGAGCGATTGCCGACTATTCGTCACGCTGGGTGGTTCTCTGAACTCACGCAAAAACCTATTTGGTTGCTATTGTCCGTATTGCGTCTGTATGAAAAACTCAATTGTTCCGTCTATACGTGCTTCATAGTTATTGTTATTGATTGAGACTCCAGACGCTTCGAAAGAAAGAAAGACGGGGACATATAACTTCAGACCGGCGCTGAGTTGGTACGGCACTGCATCTCCCGTATCATCAAATATTATCGTACTATTGGTACCTGTTTGCTCTCTGAGGATTTTATTAGCGTAATATGGGTCTCCTAAGCCAAGACATTCAGGGCCTGTGGGGATAGCTGTTCCAACTCCAATGTATACACGAGTTGTACCAGAAATGCTGACATGATAGCGATATCGAAGAGTGGCTGGGCCTGGTCCGGGATTTACAAATACTATTGTTCCCAAACCGTTATTCGTGATAGAGGCATTTTGGGTCCCACTTAACCCAGGCAATCCGCTTGCCCTGAAGTCAATTTTTACTACACTATCACTTCCCTGATACAGGAACATTTCGGCATTCGCTGACCCCCCCGGTGTGCTGGCGGTGAATGATACACGGTCTTGAGAGAGGCCATTATCAATCTCACCAGAAATACAGGATAAGAGGGGAGGTCGACTTCGTCCATCTGCAGAGTCTATTTGATATATGAGGGGACTATCAGGTGGACTATATATGGATTCAGCGCTTCCATATACGACAGACAGTGGACGGTTTTGCCAGTCGTCTTCGTCTATTCTATCTGGTGTGCCTATTGCCCAGCGTAATGTTGCTTTATCGCCATACTCAACCGCCGCTGTAGCTGTTTCATTGGGATAGACAGTAATTGTTTGCGTATTCGGGTCAGGATAGACGAGTTCATTGATGAAAGGGTTCATCACCGGTTGTGCTGTGATGGTATAATCACCTACAGATAATGTGTCCATGAGTGTGTCGTGAGCTACATGGATCGTTCCACTGGGTCCGGTTACATCAATATCGGCATCGGTTTGATAAGGAAGCCCCGCAACTGTTAGTAGCAAACTTCCGTATTTTGGTTCGTATGCCACTGTAACTGTAACATACTCCCCTTCATCGAGTGTCACAGTTGTATCTATAAAATTCGGTTTGTACATCAGGTCGTCGGAACCATACACTTCTATTGCAATCAGGCGATAGTCACCTGGCTCGCGTTTTGTGAATATCATGCTGGACTCTACTGTGAGGACGTGACCATTGGGTTCATATACATGTACAATAGCGCGACTTCCATCTGGTAGTCCGGTGATTTGTACATCGAGTGTTGCTGGTTTACCGACAACGACTGTCTTTATTTCGGTACCGGGAGCATTGTTTCCGAAAGCACCTCCGTAATAGACACATCCGAGGCAAAGCGCATTGTCATACAGTACTTTCGAACGTTCGCCTGCTCCACGACCGCGTGCCTGAATCTGTCCTTCACCTCGAGATATACCTTTCCATTCGAATGCAACATCGTCCGCATTAATGATATCCTCAGTGAAACTATACAACTCAACCAAGTCTGCATGGCTTACCATGACCGGCCCCCAACTCATCTGGGGCAGATCCGCCTCCGGATCGATGAAGATAGAATTGTTGGTGTTGTAGGCCTCAATAGCCTGTCGATAGAGCCCTAATGCCCATTTCATAGCATTGACGAGAACTTCACGGAAGCTTTCTGCAATGTGTCCCGGGGCGTTGGCTAGGCCAAGCGCAGTCAGCAGTTTTTCCAGCATATCTGTGGCGCGAATTGTTGCCGGGTTGTTTGAAGCGGCTACCAGTACAGCGGTATTTGTGTATTCATCGACTGCAATTGTATCTGTGGCAACAGTTAATGAAAACTCAGTAATGTTCGCCGGGAACAAGCTTGGAGCAAGTGTGCCGTAGACAAAATCAAAGACTACCATCAGGGCACTGATGATTTTCTCTGGTGGGAAGCTGTACCCACTGATGGCCACAAGTCCGGCAACAAGACCAATTGTATTGGCATATCCCTCAGATGTAGGTTTGACAAAATAGGTGGCATAGTCATTCAGCAGGACATAGATTTGCATTTGACAGGCGAGGTCCATGTCTGCCCCCCCACCGCGACACAGTGCTCCCTGTTGATACGCCAGTGTCAGTGAATCAGTTAAGCGCCCAAGTGAGCCAGCCGCGTCATTGTAAAACTCCAGTGCTCCGGAAGAGGCCAGCAATGCATCTATCAGAGCAAGATCCGGAGCCTGTCCATTGGTCCATGACGAAGTTCCAGCCAACACAGAGGCCAGTGAGCTGTCAGTGCCAGTTAGAGTTGAGTCGAGCATGGTCATAATTGCCTGTCGGAATCCTGTTATTGCCGAGTCCTCACCGGGTATTGCCGGTAGTGAGGACCAGATTGTTTGCAGGGAGTTAGCCAGTCTCATAAAATCCTGCTGAATTGTCGCAGTTGCACCGTCAGCATGTTGTAGGGTATCCACTGTCACCGCACTTTTGGCGATGGCGACAATAGTACCATTTTCACGGATTTCAACGTCCAGAGTTCCTGAAGGAGGGGCAGGCCAATGACTGGCAGAATCGAGAAATAATGGAATAACTGTTTGCAGGCCAGAGCTATCCTGCAGGAAGACAGATAGTTCACCTCCAATATAGATATCAATACCGCTGTCCGCAGGGTTGACGGTGTAGCCACTGATATTTAGCAAGGTCCCAGGCATACCAGACGCAGGAGTAACAGTCAATGATACTGGAGTGATATCCGGCTCAACAGATGATGTGTTATCACCCGAACATGTCAAAAGAACGAGTTGTGATAGAATAATTATGGCAAGCAGATTGATAAACTTGATCGATTTATTTGCACGAGACATATTACTGATCTCCTGCTTATAACTATGCTTAGAATAGTGGTTAACATAACTTGTGGGGTCTTTTTTCGATGTACAAAAAAATAGATACAACACCACAATTAATAACTGTTGGGATAATAATATGTAATGAAAAATTGTCAAGAGAAAATCCTGCAGGACCTTTCCCAATAATTTGAGTTAATTCTTTGTAAGGTCAATAGAGGTAACAAGTTGACATTTCCCACAACTAGAAACAATCGTTTTTGAAAAATGGGGAAACTTTCGGTCTTTTTGGTTCTGTTAAAAGAGACTTCACTGTTGTAAGATCGGATGAATGAATTGTTATAACTTCTTTCATCACAACAAGAGGTCAGTATGAATATAGCCAAAGTGACAGGGAAGCTAAAGGAACAAATTCATATTTTTTCGGGAAAACTTTCAAAAATCCTAGTGTCCTAGCTTGATCATGGTGAGGGACAATTTCCGTTATATCGTACTTGAACCTTATCTAATGATTTCTTACCTTTAACATCAAATAATGGATAGTACAGACTCAGGTTATATATGTTTCCGTGAGTCACGAACAAGAATGAGGATTACAATGAGCCGAACTTTTCGTACGATTATTGCCGTTTGTTTCTTTTGCAGTATGACAGTCAGTAGTTCTGTCTTTGCAGAGAAGATCAAGATAGAGAAACTAGATGACTTGCCACGCCATACATACTCGCTTTCGGTACCTGCGGCAGAACTTTTTGATAATGATAAAGCTTTATTTGAACTGACCGCACAATTACGCAAAGATATGGAATCGGATCTTGAAACATACGACATTCAGGATAAGACAACGCTTAAGGGGTACTACGGAACTCTCGGGACGATTGCTATGCTAGAAGGCCGGTATGATGATTATCTGACTTTGTTGAATAAGCGTATCGCCTTAGAAGATAAAGAAGCAATTAAACTCACTTCAGGTCTATCAATGCGAGCATTGATAAGTGCGAAGCGTTCTGGTGATAAAGATGTGATCGGTGCTTTCAAGATTGCTTACGGTCAACTTATAAACCCGCTTCCATATATTGTTGTCGGAGATAAGATCAAGCAGTTGAAAGGGCGTTCTCAGATGATTTCGCGCAACTTGCTTGAAGGCGTTATCATTGGAAAGGTGCAACCTATACTCGATCAGTCGGGAGGGGAGTTTGGGAAGGATATTGCACAACAATTAGTTGGAATGAGCAGTGCGGTAAGATTGAGTATTCCATACAAGGATGCTGTTTTAGATGTTGTTACGGCGTATCTCGATGCAAATCAAGTAGAGAAGAAAGATATTTGGGTTGATAGAGATATATCTCTCGAAGGATTTGATAAAGGTACAAATGTTACCATTGCTATTTGGGATTCTGGTGTGGATGTAGATCTCTTTGGCGATAATGTCTGGACAAATAAAAATGAGATAGCAGGAAATGGTAAAGATGATGATAAGAATGGTTTCATAGATGATGTACATGGCATTGCCTGGACACTACATTCTGAGAAAACACCTGATTTGCTTTTCCCGATAGGGGACGTTGAGAAAGAACGGCCAGTGCTCCAACGTTTGATGAAAGGTCTGTCTGATATAGGGTCGGGTATTGAGTCTGATGAGTCTGATGAACTGAAAAAGATTATGTCCGAGCTGAAGCCTGAAGATACAAAGCCATTTTTTGAAAACGTCGGGAAGTATGGCAACTATGCTCATGGAACCCATGTTGCAGGAATTGCAGCAGCGGGGAATCCGTATGCTAAGATACTTGCAACTCGTATTACTTTTGGATATACGATGTTACCAGAAACTCCAACGATCGAACAAGCAAGGCTTGATTCGATTGCTACTGTTGAGACGATACAATACTTCAAAGAGAACGGTGTGCGTGTTGTGAATATGAGTTGGGGAGGGAGTGTTAGTGGAGTTGAGTCGGCACTTGAAGCTAACAATGCGGGCGGTACAGTTGAAGAGCGTAAAGCTCTTGCACGAAAGATTTTTGAAATAGGGAAGACTGCGCTCTATGAATCTATAAAAAATGCCCCCGAGATTCTCTTTATTACATCAGCGGGTAATTCAGATAATGATGTGTCGTTTGAAGAGTTTATACCGAGCTCATTTGATTTACCAAATATTATTTCTATTGGTGCCGTTGATCAGGCAGGTGATGAAACGAGTTTTACAAGTTTTGGTAAGGTAGATTGCTATGCAAATGGTTTTGAAGTTCAAAGCTATGTCCCTGGTGGTGACAGGATGGCCATGAGTGGAACATCGATGTCTTCACCAAATGTTACCAATCTTGCGGCAAAACTTTTGACAGTTAATCCTGAGCTTTCCCCATCAGAACTGATTGATTTGATCCTGCAAGGATGTGACCAGAAACAGATTGGTGATCGAGTTGTAAAGTTGGTACATCCCAAGAAGACGTTGGCTTTAGTTATGGAGAAATAAAAAAAGCGGGTTTGTTTCCAAACTTGTTTTTATATAAATTGAGCTACTGAGAGCCTGTATCCACAATGTGGGTATAGGCTCTTTTGAATATATAGATATAATAGATTCAGGTGACTATGATCTATAGCATGCCACACTTTGCAATGCGATAAAACACTTGACAGAAAAATGACAATGTTATAGATTATTTCATATCAAAGAAAATCCAGCGCACTTCATGTGTCCTACACATAACGTGTTGTGTGCTTTCATATAGTTTTTGAACAAATCAATACAATAACGTGCGGACCGGTGTCCCCTCACTCCGGAGATGTACTCTTTATGTCCTGTTTATCGGCATGGGCAGTCCTGTTTTCGTGTGATTGCTTCAACTATTACGTATTCAATAAAATAATAGTGCATTACAAATGTCTTTTTTCAGAAATAACCGCTATGGATGGAGGTCGTGTATGAAACGCTTTTTAATCCTTGCTGTGCTTGCTTTCTTACTACTGACAGTGGGGGCGTATGCACAGACAGATCCGGGAAATGTCGACACCTTGATTCTTGTGACTAGCTTGTGCCCGGATGCAGGTGCAGGACAGTTACAAGTAACGATGGAGCTTTGGGCCTATTCTGATGAACAGATTACCGGTGCCACAGCAGGATTTACTTGGGATAATCCAAATCTTCAAATGGATAGTGCTGTTGGGTCAGCTTTACTCACAAGTAGTTTTGATCTTGGTACGTTCTATTATGAAAATAATGATATTGCCGTTACAAATGCGAATCTACGATTTGTGATTGGTGGGTCAGTACTCTTCGGGTCCGGTATACCACCTGATCCGTCAGGACGCAGGCTTTGGGCAACATATTATTTTACATTGTCCTCATGGTCTCCGACTGATCTGATTCTTTTTGATACTATCACTTTTAGTTCTGGGACGGCATTTGTCTTCAGTCCCTCGACGGGCGGTTTTATTCAACCGAACTGGCCTGGGCCTGTTTATGTTGGAGACTTATGTCAGTTTTGTATAGATACTGATGGTGACGGTTTTGGTCAGCCCGGAATTCCCGGGCAAGCTTGTCCAGATGATAACTGCCCATCGATAAACAATCCCGGTCAACAAGATGCAGATAGTGACGGTTTGGGAGATGCGTGTGATAACTGTCCGACTGTGTCGAATATTGATCAAGCGGATAGTGACGGAGACGGTATCGGTGATCTTTGCGATACTTGTCCGAACGATCCTGACAATGATATTGATGGTGACGGGGTTTGTGGGGATGTAGATAATTGTCCTACGACAAGTAACTCCAGTCAGCTTGATACTGATGGTGACGGTATTGGTGATGTGTGTGATGCTTGTCCCAATGATCCAGATAACGATATTGATGGTGATGGAATTTGTGGAGATATTGACAATTGTCCAACTACATCGAATCCCGGGCAGGAGGATTTTGATTCTGACGGTATAGGTGATGTTTGTGATCAGTGTCCATTTGATCCGCTCAATGATGCAGATGGTGATAACCGATGTGCTGATATTGACAACTGTCCGACTGTTTTCAATCCTGGTCAGCAAGATGGTGACGGTGATGGGGTTGGAGATGCATGTGACAATTGTGTCGCAGATATTAATACAAATCAGGCGGATGGGGATAGTGATAATGTAGGTGATGTGTGTGATAACTGTCCTACAGTTGCTAATACAGATCAATTGGATACTGATAGTGATGGGTTAGGTGATCTTTGTGATAACTGTCCTACCAATGCAAATGCTGATCAGCTTGACAGTGATGGTGACGGTATTGGAGATGCCTGCGATCCATGTCCATTAGATGCGAACAATGATGCTGATGGAGATGGTATATGTGGAGATGTTGACAACTGTCCGACGATTTCAAATGCCGATCAGGCTGATGTAGATTCAGATACGATTGGTGATCTTTGTGATAATTGTCCTAATGATGCCAACACAAATCAGCTTGATACTGATGGTGATGGTATAGGTGATGTTTGTGATCCGTGCCCGCTTGATGCTGATAATGATGCTGATGGAGATGGCGTATGTGCTGATGTTGACAACTGTCCGACGATTTCAAATGCCGATCAGGCTGATGTAGATTCAGATACTATCGGTGATGTTTGTGACAACTGTCCAGCAGATGCAAATACTGATCAAGCAGACGGTGACTCAGATACGATCGGTGATGTGTGTGACAATTGTCCGACCGATGCGAATACTGATCAGGCGGATGGTGATGCTGACAATGTTGGTGATGTTTGTGATAACTGTCCAGCAGATGCAAACAGCAATCAATCTGATGTAGATTCAGATACTATTGGTGATGTTTGTGACAACTGTCCTGCAAATGCGAACACCGATCAGGCAGATGGCGATTCAGATACGATCGGTGATGTTTGTGATAATTGTCCGACCGATGCAAATACTGATCAGGCAGATACAGATTCTGATACTGTTGGTGATGTATGTGATAACTGTCCGGCAGATGCGAACAGCAACCAATCTGATATCGATAGTGATACGTTTGGAGATGTTTGTGACAACTGTCCGACAATTTCCAATACCGATCAAGCAGACAGCGATTCTGATGGCGTCGGAGATGTTTGTGACAATTGTCCGAATGATGCAAATAGTAGTCAGGTCGATAGTGATGGTGACGGTATTGGAGATGCGTGTGATGCATGTCCGAATGATGCTGACAATGATATCGACGGTGATGGTATTTGTGGTGATGTTGATAACTGTGTAAATACAAGTAATCCATCTCAAAGTGATACTGATGGTGATACTGTTGGTGATGTTTGTGATAACTGTCCGACGGTTCCAAACACAAATCAGGTGGATACCGACGGTGATACTATTGGCGATGTTTGCGACAACTGTGTCAATACACCTAATAGTGATCAAGCTGATGTTGATGCTGACAATGTCGGTGATGTTTGTGACAACTGCGTTAATACTCCGAATAGTGATCAATTAAACAGTGATAGTGATAGTTGGGGGGATGCGTGCGACAATTGTCCGAACATTACAAACGAAGATCAGGCCGATTTTGACGGTGATGGTCTTGGTGATGTTTGTGATGGGTGTTGTGTCGGTATTAGAGGTAATGTTGATGGATTGACCGGTGTCGGTGGGGAGATTAATGTCAACGACCTGACATATCTGGTTGTGTACCTCTTCAAAATTGGTCCTGAACCGCCATGTATGACTGAAGCAGATGTTGATGGTAGTGGCGGTGTTATACCTGTTGATGTTGGAGATATTGT
>JAJRUL010000164.1 GCA_024277795.1 Candidatus Zixiibacteriota bacterium | reverse complement strand
CACTCAATAACTATGAAGTGAACCTGATTGATCTCAAAACTGAATTGTTGGAAAAAGCGATTGCGACGATAGATAAGAGTCTTGATCGGATGATCAAGAAAGAAAAAATCACTACATCTGAAAAAGGAGCTACCCTTTCGCGGATACATACTTCTGCAAAGATTGAGAGCACTATTGATTCACAGCTTGTGATTGAAGCCGTTTCTGAAAAACTGGAGGTTAAACAGCAGTTATTTAGAAAGCTCGATGCTATCTGCCCCGAGGAGATGATTTTTTCTTCAAATACTTCATCGTTGCCTATCACTCAATTGGGTGCTACAACACAACGAGCTGATCGGTTTATTGGTATGCACTTTATGAACCCAGTACCGATAATGAAACTCGTTGAAATAATTCGAGGATTAGCAACATCAGATGAGACTTGCTCGATCATTCATGAAATGACCAAGAGGTTGGGGAAGATACCGATAGAGGCTCAAGACTATCCCGGGTTTATTGGTAATCGTGTTTTGATGCCGATGATCAATGAAGCTATTTTTGCAGTTATGGAAGGTGTTGGAACACCTGAGGCTATTGATAGTGTTATGAAATTAGGGATGGGGCATCCGATGGGACCTTTGACACTTGCTGATTTTATTGGATTAGATGTCTGTCTTGCTATTCTTGAAGTATTGCAGGATGGTTTGGGTGATCCTAAGTATCGTCCTTGTCCGTTGCTTCGCAAGATGGTGCAAGCGGGATATCTTGGACGTAAATCAGGTAGAGGGTTTTACGAATACAGTTAAGATTGAGGTTAATATGGAATTTACATTAACAGAAGAACAGCAAGAACTCAAACAAGCGGCACGAGAGTTTGCGGAAAAACGTCTCTTTCCACAAGCAGAGGAGATGGACGAGAAGGCAGAGATGCCTCGTGATCTTATTGCCGAATGTGGTGAGTTGGGTTATCTTGGTTTGACTATTCCTGAGGAATATGACGGTCTCGGGATGGGGGCACTTGAGTTTGCTTCAGTCCTCGAAGAGATTGCAGCAGGATCGGCTAGCTTTGGTATTCTGATGTCTGTGCATGTTTCACTTTGCTGTGAAATAATAAAACGCTTTGCTGTTGATTCTGTCAAAGAAAAGTATCTTCCTCATATGGCAAGCGGTGAAAAAATCGGTGCGTATTGTATTACTGAACCAAATGCTGGTACTGATGTTGCCTCTTTGACGACTACCGCAGAGGACAAGGGTGAGTATTATCTGATCAATGGCACCAAGTCATTTGTGACTAATGCGGCCTATGCAGGACTCTTTATTGTCTTTGCACGTACGGGGGACGAACCGGGACACAAAGGGATCAGTTGTTTTGTCGTTGATGCTGACAGCGAAGGAATCACTCTTGGTAAACCTGAAGCAAAGCTCGGTATCAAAGCATCAGATACCAGAGAGATTAGTTTTGCTGATGTGAAAGTTCCAAAAGAACATATGCTTGGTGAACTCAATAAAGGCTTTAGGCTTGCGGTTACTATTCTCAACTCTGGCAGAATTGGTGTATCATTTCAATCAATCGGTATTGCCAAAGCTGCCCTTAAAGAGGCTGTGAGTTATTCGAAGGAACGTAAACAATTCAATAAATCTTTGTCTCAGTTCCAAGCGATACAGTTTAAGATTGCCGATATGGCGACACGAATTGATGCAGGACGGTTGATGGCGTACCGTGCGGCTTCATTGAAAGATGCCGGCGAACCATGTCACCGAGAAGCATCGATGTCAAAGCTATTCTGCTCCGAGACTGCTAACTACGTTTGTAACGAGGCGTTGCAAATACATGGTGGTTATGGTTATATGAAGGAGTATGCGGTTGAGCGTTATTTCCGAGATGCTCGAGTTACAGAGATATATGAGGGGACTTCAGAAGCAGAACGTATGGTAATTTCCAAAGATCTTTTGAAGGATTAGGCTTTGCTTGAGAAAAAACAACAGGAATTTCGTCAGAAGATTCAGGCTTTTGCTAAGGAGGTGATCGCTCCTCAAGCAGTTGATCTTGATCTGCAACAACGTTTTCCAACTGAGTATCTAAAACCGATGGCTGAATTCGGTTTGATGAGTATGCTTATAGATAAGAAGTATGGTGGGAGCAAAGTTGACACTGTTTGTTATTCAATAGCTGTGGAAGAGTTATCTCGTGTCTGTGGGTCTACTGGTATTACAATAGCGGCTCATAATTCTTTGGGGACGTTTCCGATTGTTGCATTCGGGTCAGAAGAACAAAAGGAACGGTTCTTGCCGAGAGCGGCTGGTGGTGAACTCCTTGCTTTTGGATTGACCGAGCCTGATGCTGGTTCTGATGCTGGTGGGACAAAATCTATGGCTGTTAAGAAAGGGGATGGCTGGGTTGTCAACGGGACGAAATGTTTTATTACGTCCGCTACACATGCGATGGCGACTATTTCTACTGCTCGAACATCAGATGACCCTCAGGATAAATCCATAACGACTTTTATTTTGGAAAAATCGATGAATGGTTATTCGGTAGGGAAGAAAGAAAACAAACTTGGCTTGCGCGGATCGGATACTGCTTTTTTGCATTTTGATGATGTTGAGGTTCCTGATACGAATAGATTAGGGAAGCAGGGAGAGGGTTTCAAGCAGATGTTGATAACGCTCGACGGTGGTCGTATTTCTATTGGGGCGATGGCTATCGGTTTGGCACAGGGAGCACTCGATTGTGCCTTATCCTACGCTAATGAACGAAAGCAGTTCGGAAGAACTATCGCCGCCAATCAAGCAATCCAACATAAGTTGGCGAATATGGCTACTGAGGTTCAAGCGGCACGGTTGATGGTTTATGAGGCGGCCAGGATGAAGGATGCGGGGATTCCTTTTAGCAGGCAGTCTGCAATGTGTAAATTGATGGCTTCAGAGGTGGGTACAAGAGTAGCGCATTTGGCGATGGAAATCATGGGGGGAGTCGGTTTTTATACCGGGAAGTATCCTGCTGAGCGGATATGGCGTGATGTCAAACTTTGTGAGATTGGTGAAGGGACTTCTGAAATACAGCGACTGGTTATAGCACGGGATATACTCAGAGTTGTCTCTGAGAAAGGTGCAATAATCTAGGGAACGACGATAGTTTTGATGCGTTAAAGAGAATTGCAGGACTGATTTACATGCTTTTTGTGTTTGTGTTATTGGCTGGTATGTATTGCGATAGGTAGCTTGCATTAAGTATTACATTATGTTGTGGGTGGGGAAATGAAAAGGAAATCAGTGCACGACTATTCTTGATCGGCAAAGGACTTTGTAGTATATTGAATCAGCACCAAGTCCCGTGCATTACATAGTTACAAGAGGAGGATTTATTATATGGAACCGACTGAATATATCTGGCTGTATGGGGAGTTAGTCAAAGGGAATGACGCTCAGATTCATATCTGTTCTCATGTTATTCACTATGGCTCATCTGTTTTTGAAGGTATGCGTGTATATGATACTGCTAATGGCCCAGCGGCTTTTCGTCTTAGAGATCATAGTCAAAGATTACTCAACTCGGCACGTATTTATCATATGCACATTCCTTATACCGTGGAAGAGTTAGATAAAGCTATGCTTGAAACGGTTGGAGCTAACAACTTGGGAGAGTGTTACGTTCGTCCAGTTGCTTACAGGGGTTATGGTTCGTTGGGGGTTGATCCCTCCAAGTGCCCTGTTGATGTCGCTATTGTAACATGGCCGTGGGGTAAGTATTTGGGTGAGGACGCTCTTGAGAATGGAGTGTCGGTTTGCTTCTCCTCATGGAATAGAATAGCACCGAACACAATGCCTGCGATGGCAAAAGCTGGTGCAAACTATATGAACAGCCAGTTGATAAAGTTGGAAGCAATCCGACATGGATATGTTGAGGGAATTGCTTTGGATGTATCTGGTCATGTTTCTGAAGGGTCTGGAGAGAACATCTTCCTTGTTCGAAAGGGTGCGTTGATTACTCCGACGTTTGCGGCTTCGATCCTTCCAGGGATAACCCGAAGTTCTGTTATTCGTTTAGCCAAAGAGATGGGCATTAAAGTTATTGAACAGAATATTCCTCGTGAAGCTCTCTATTTGGCTGACGAAGTTTTCTTCACAGGCTCGGCGGCTGAGATAACACCTATTTCGAGAATTGATGATTTGCAGATTGGTGAGGGGAAGGCAGGCCCGATAACAAAACAGCTTCAAAAAGCATTCTTCGATATTATCGAAGGAAAAGCGGAAGACCGCTTCGGTTGGCTGACACCGATTCCTGAATATAAGGGAGTGGCTGTATAGTGAGAGTAGCGATCGGTTCAGATCATGCCGGTTATGAATTCAAGGAGCAGGTCAAAGCGATACTTGAGGCAATGGGGCATGAAGTTACCGATAAGGGAACATTCTCACAAGAGTCTGTAGATTATCCTGATTATGGCTTGCAGGTGGCACAAGCTGTTGCTTCAAATGAGGTAGATCGAGGTATTGCTATCTGTTGGACGGGAAATGGGATGGCTATGGTTACGAACAAGGTTGACCGTGTGCGTGCAGGGCTGGCGCTTAATCCTGAGATGGCTCAGCTCACGCGCCAGCATAATGATGCTAATGTTTTGATCTTGGCTCAGAAGTATACTCCCAAAGAAGATTTGGAGGAAATTCTCAAGTTCTTTCTGGAGACAGCTTTTGAAGGCGGACGCCATGCCCGACGAGTTGAAAAATTGATGTCGGCTGAAGGAAATGGCAAGATAGAACCGTCAATATAGAATAATCTTTTGGAACTATGACAGTGGTGCTGAATGTGTGCTCAGCACCACTTTTTTTGTTTGTCAACTAATCGAACTGACGTGTTGACCGAGAGTCAGCATTTACCTACTTTTGAAGTAGATAGTTCTGAATTATATGTGGAGTGCATTATGTCTTATCTAGAGAAACTTGATCCGGAGATATACAGCGCAATTGTTGATGAGCAAAACCGTCAAGTCGACAAATTAGAGCTCATAGCTTCTGAGAACTTTACATCAAAGGCAGTGATGGAAGCATGTGGTGGAGTTATGACCAATAAGTATGCCGAGGGATATCCCGGTAAGCGGTACTATGGAGGTTGCGAGTTTGTTGATGTCGCTGAGGATTTAGCAAGGGAACGACTCAAAAAACTCTTTGGGTGTGAGCATGCTAATGTTCAACCTCATGCAGGATCTCAGGCTAATATGGCCGCATACTTTACAGTTCTAAAGCCGGGTGACAAAGTGATGGGGTTGGATCTCTCGCACGGAGGTCATTTGACGCATGGGCACCCGATCAATTTCTCAGGTATGTTGTATGACTTTCATGGTTATCAGGTTGATAAAGAGAGTGAGACAATTAACTATGACGATTTGATTCGTCAGGCTGAGAAGATTAGACCTAAAATGATTGTTGCCGGTGCTTCGGCCTATCCGCGATTTTGGGACTTTGACAAGATTCGTGAGGCATGTGATTCATGCGGTGCGTATATGATGGTGGATATTGCTCATATTGCAGGATTGATTGCCGCAGGAGTACACCCTTCACCAATCGAACAGGCCGACTTTGTAACGTCTACTACGCACAAAACTCTTCGTGGCCCGAGAGGAGGGGTTGTTATGTGCAAAGAACAGTATGCGGTTGATTTAGATCGTACTGTTATGCCGGGATTGCAAGGAGGGCCGTTGATGCATATTATAGCCGCCAAAGCAGTAGCATTCAAAGAGGCGATGACTGACGAGTTCCGTGCATACCAAGAACAGGTTGTGAAGAATGCTAAAGCACTTTCCGAAGCTCTGCTTGGATATGGCTATAAGCTCGTTTCGGGTGGTACAGATAATCATCTTATGCTTGTGTCATTTATCGATGTTCCCAAAGTATCAGGCAAAAAAGTTGAAAAGGCATTGGATAAAGCGGGTATAACTGTCAATAAGAATACTGTACCGTTTGATCCCGAAAAGCCGTTTGTTACTTCAGGTATCCGTATCGGTACTCCTGCGGTGACAACTCGTGGAATGAAAACTGATCAGATGGTGACTATAGCTGGATTCATCCACAGAGCGATTGAAAACCGTCGCAATGATGATGCTCTTGCAGATATTGCCAAAGAAGTCTCAGAGTTCTGTCGAGAATTTCCACTCTATCAATAGATGGGGGGAGGAGAGTAAATATGTTGTTTCAACTTACGATGTTTCCGTCTGATCGGAAGGGAAGTTCAGTTTCTGAAGAGGTTGCAAAAGTAATAGATGTGATCGATAAATCCGGCTTGCCATATCAGGTGACTGCTATGTCTACTGTGATCGAGGGGGAGTGGGATGCTGTAATGGCTGTCATAAATAAGGCACGGAAGATGTTGAGACGACGAGGGTATGAACGTATATATATAAGCATTACAATTGATGATCGTAAAGGGGCACGTAAGAGGCTGACCGGGAAAGTTGAAGCTATTGAAAAACGACTTGGACGAGAGGTGAACCGATGAACAGTGATGTTTGTATTGTAATGGTATCATTACCTCGTGATGAGGCGACAATGATGGCTCGATCTTTAGTAGAAGAGAGATTGGCTGCCTGTGTCAATATTATTCCGAAAATCGAGTCGTTTTACTGGTGGGATGGTCGTGTCGAGTCGGACAGCGAAGCACTATTGATAATCAAGTCAACAAATGAGAGATTTGATGCATTGCAGGAATGGGTGCTTGAGCACCATCCGTATGCATTACCAGAAGTTATTGCATTACCGTTGACAGATGCGTTTGCCGACTATGTTGCGTGGGTGAAAAAGGAAACGACAGTTGAGTGAATCGGTCAACAATTGAGTTGCAACTATGAGATGCCCTGAGTGTGGACATGAGGAAGATAAAGTAGTCGACAGTAGGCCATCACAAGATGGGCGTGCTGTTCGACGCAGACGTGAATGTCTAAAGTGCGAAAAACGGTTTACGACCTATGAATATGTAGAGCATCAACAGATTACAGTGCTCAAAAGTGGGGGAAGGCGAGAGCGGTTTGATCGAACCAAGATCGAGCAAGGGGTGAAACTGGCGTGTAATAAGCGACCAGTTGGAACAGAGAAAATCAAGTCAATAGTAGATGGAATTGAAGCAGAGATTTCAAGTCGTTCGAAACCTGAAATAAAAGCTGAAGAGATTGGTGAGATGGTAATGGAACGACTTCGTCCGATAGATGAGATTGCGTATGTTCGTTTCGCGTCCGTCTATAGAAAATTTCAGGACAAAGAGGAGTTCCTCAAGGAGATCAAGAAGCTCTTGGAGTAGGAATTTGGGTAGGGCGGATTTGTCTTCAAACCTGCTACCTTTTCTTTGGTAGTATTTTACAGATTTGTAGGTCCTCAAGCGGACAGGTCGCTACTCAAGAGCATTTCTGGAAATGTTGTTGCTGTCGGGTCACACTTTTGACACGTCAGAAGCAAGACCCGACAGAAAAATGTAATAGTGGGCGAATTCGTCATTGCGAACGAAGTGAAGCAGTCTCGGTTTTGCAATTATACAGATCGCCACGTCGCTATCGCTCCTCGCGATGACGTTACATGTCGATATTGTGTTAAGTCTTGTGTGTCTGAGGCAGGTGTGACCTAGCAGTAAACATCAAAGGAGATATCGTATCTTCTTCGAACCTGCCTGCCGAACTAATACCTATTGACAAATGTAGAGTCCCCCCGCACATTCTCTTGATATGAGTGACCAAGATATACATGAACCGAAGAAGAAAGCTATGCCTTTCCTTGATCATTTGGAAGAGTTACGACAGCGCTTCCTCAAGATAGCAGTTGCGGTTGTGTTATTTTCTATGGTGGCTTTTTACTTTCGATTGCCTTTGCTTGAGATAATTAAGTGGCCATTGGGTGATGTACAACTATACAATATTGAGGTAACAGGTGCTTTTTATGCCTACTTGAAGATAGCTGTTATAACAGGTATTGTCGCATCACTTCCAGTTTTATTCTATCAGCTATGGTCATTTGTCGCTCCAGGGCTATTCCCTAATGAGAAGATGACGGTACTGCCGTTAGTATTTGTTTCTACATTTCTTTTTGTTGTTGGAGCCTGTTTCTCATTTGTACTCGTTCTGCCGACAGCATTTACTTTTCTGCTCGGTTTTTCCGGTGAAATGGTAGTCGATAATATAACGATAGGCAGTTATATCAACTTTGTTGGTTTGATGCTTATTACATTTGGGTTGGGTTTTCAACTTCCAGTTGTCGCTTACTTTCTTGGTAAATTGGGGATTGTCGATTCACAATATATGGGTAAGGCTAGACCGTACGCTGTAGTATTGTTCTTGATTCTTGCTGCAATTATAACACCGCCTGATGTTTTTACCCAAATCCTGTTAGCTGGTCCTATGTATCTTTTGTATGAAGTCTCGATTATTGTTGTACGGTTGACGGGGAAACAAAAGAGTATAGGTGAGACTATTGACGATCATATTAGCCCATATTCTGAGGGTAAAGATGAGTAAATCCCTGAGAAATGTTATATAGATTTGACCTTAATCAATGAACATTATACGAAATATTCCGTTATATACTCTCTGGTAGCAGATTGCTGTCGTATAGTATACGGACTATTAATAGATGAGGAGTAGGATGAGCGAATCGACTGAGAACGAAAAGATGAATCCTGGGATGTCTGGGATCAAGCATATTATTGCAGTTGCCTCCGGTAAGGGTGGGGTTGGTAAATCAACGGTAACTGTTAACCTTGCAGTTGCATTGCAAAAGTTAGGTTTTCGGGTTGGTTTGATGGATGCAGATATATATGGCCCCAGTCAGCCGGGAATGCTTGGGTCTCAGGGAGCACAACCTGAGATCAAAGACGGTTATCTTTCTCCTACAAATCAATATGGAATAGACTTTGTTTCTATCGGTTTACTGCTTGAAGATGACTCTCCTGTAGTGTGGCGGGCACCGATGGCTATGAAGATGATAAATCAATTTATTGCAGGTGTGATATGGGGTGAACTCGACTATCTTTTGATAGATCTGCCTCCCGGTACTGGCGATGTACAACTTACCCTTGCCCAACAGGCATCACTCAGCGGTGCAGTTATTGTGACCACACCGCAACAAGTAGCCCTTGGAGTATCTCAGAAGGGCCTGAAAATGTTTCAGCAGGTGAATGTTCCGATTGTAGGAATTGTTGAAAATATGTCAGGGTTTATTTGTAAGCATTGCGGTGAGGAGACAGCTATCTTTAAGGAAGGTGGAGGAAGCAAGTTGGCTGAGGAGCTCTCTATTCCATTCCTTGGTGCATTACCGCTTGATCCTGATATTATGGATAGTGGCGATAATGGGATACCGGTATTGACAAAATCTGATGATTTGCCTGCCTCAAAAGCGTTTCTTGCAATTGCTCAGCAGTTGTGTAAGTCGGTAAAAAGTATGGATGGGGCGACGATGACAGATGAGCCAAAGACGATAGATATTGGTGATGGAACTGTTGTAAGTATTGATTGGCCTGATGGGCATAAGAGTACATACTCTGCGTATAATCTTCGTGTCAATTGTATGTGTGCTGTTTGTGTTGATGAAAACACGGGGCAACCGCTTCTCGATCGTAGCTCTGTTGCATTGGATATTACAGTAACAGATATTTCAAGGGTCGGTCGCTATGGTTTGGCTATCTCTTTATCTGATACCCACAACACGGGTATTTATACTCATGCTCGTATGAGAAAGCAATGTGAGTGCAGTGAGTGTATGTCTGAGCATAGTGATAAACAACAATCGTTTAGTGTGTAGAAGACTGGAGAGAAATAATGGCTAATAATAGTGATATAAAGATAAGTGGAGAGCCGACACTTGATCCTAATGTGTGCAAGTTTGTAGTTAACCAGACACTTTTTGAGGAAGGTTCCTTTACTTGTCGTGATGCAGAAATGGCGAAAGGTTCTCCTTTGCTTGAGGCTCTGTTCTCAGTTGCAGGTGTCAGTCAGGTGATGGTTGCAGGTGATACTCTTACAATTGCGAAGAATTGTACACAACCATGGCCTGCTCTCGGACAATCGATTGGTGAAGCGATCCGTAATACTATAGCATCAGGTGAGCGATTGATAGCAAAGGATGTCAAAAGTAAGGCTCCATCGGAAGAAGCAATTCGTCAAAAGATAGAAGAGCTTTTTGCTAACAATATCAATCCATCTATTGCATCGCATGGCGGTCGGGTGGAACTTGTCGATGTCGAGGGAACACGAGTTTTGGTACGTCTTGGTGGAGGATGTCAGGGGTGTTCATCGGCAAATGTGACGTTGAAGCATGGTATTGAACAGGCTATCCGTCAACTGTTGCCTGATGTGACGGAAGTTGTCGATGTGACTGACCATGCATCTGGAGTTGATCCGTTTTATAAGTAGACTTATCGTACGTGTATTATAACAGCCCGAATTGTGTATGCAGTTCGGGCTTACTTGTCTGCTCTGAGAAGCAGGCTACTAGCTATAATGCAAGCGGTAGTTCCCGCGATAAGCAATACCGCTACAGGTAACATCATATCTGACAAATCAAAACCACGCCAGATTGCTCCTTCTATTGCCAGAACGCTCCATTTGACAGGACTCAATGAGTTGATATTTGTCATCCAGGAAGGCATAAAGGCTAGTGGTATCATTCCGCCACCAGTCATAGACATGACAAGCAGTATAGCCCAACCTGCGCCACCAACTGCCTGCTCGGTCTTTCCCAAGACAGAGATGAGCATCATAAGTCCAACAAAACAATATACGCTAGAGATAAGAGCTATGATCAAAAGTGGGTATGATGCTATGTGTATTCCGAAGATGAAAATACCTATCAGCATCAGTAGAAGGCAGACAGAGAAAGCGGCGGTTGCACATGCTAAACCTTTGCCTAATAGAATATGTGCAGTTGTAATCGGCGCCAGTCTGAGCCGTGAGTAAGTTCCTCGAGTTCGTTCAGTAACAATCGATAACGCAAAAGCGGCAGTACATCCGATAAGCACCCATTGCAAAGACTGTGGAAACGTGATTTCCCATGTAGATTGTGGGCCATCGTGGCTTACAGATACAGCAATAAACTCAATATCAGGCTGACCAAATGGACCTGCATTTACTATTTCTGAATCAGATTGTGCAGAATCGGTTGTCAGGGAATCTTCTTGGTTGACAGATTGCATGAACTCTTTGAGACCCGAAAGCATTTTAGTGAGGTACTGTTTCTGGTCTGACGATAGATTTGAGTCTGCTGAAAGCGATGCAAGTTGATCGTCAAAGCTCTCAAGGAAAGTTGACGGGTCGGTCAACTTCTTTTGCAGTTGTGTAAAGTATGCTTGGTTTACAAGTCCTTGTAAGTACCCTGATTCTGCATTTCTTGACGGGTCAATTCCGACTTTTATTGATGGCATTGAGCCTGAGAAAATCCCTAGTGCACTTTCAGAAGTGTCGATGTAGCTGATATACGCTGATAGCTTACCGCGAGAGACCAGATATTGTGCCGAGTCAGCACTGAGTCGAACTGCAGAGATAACATCAGATTGTTCTAATTCCGCATAAAACGCTTCTGAGGTTGGGGAGAGATTATCTGTAACAAAGGCAACATGCATCCCTCTAATGCCAGAATTGTCGCTTGAGAACATCGAACCGAAGAAGAGAGCCATCAACAGAGGGAAGAGTATAACCCAAAATAATCCGAATCGATCACGAATAAGAATAGTCAGGTCTTTCTTGGCTATTGCAAAAACAGCATTCATCAGTCCCGTAGACTCCTTCCCGTGAGATTTAGAAATACTGTTTCGAGGTCAGCTTGATCGATATGTACCGATCGAAACTCCACACCGTTATTTGTTAATCGGGCTATAACTTCTACAGGAGAGTCAGTTTCAAAGCGGAGGTGTAAACCATCGGGTTGAGCGGGTAATGTGATTTCGTTTGATGGTGATTTTATCAATACTGCTCGTACAACAGATTTGCCCGCATGTTTGTCTATAAGCCCTGAAACAGTATCAAGAGCAAGGATTTGACCGTTATCGATAATTGCGACCCGATCGCACAAACGTTCCGCCTCTTCCATATAATGCGTAGTATAAATAAGTGTCCGACCGTCATCTTTGAGCTTCTCAATCTGCTCAAAGATCATATTTCGTGATTGTGGATCGATTCCAACAGTTGGTTCATCAAGCAGTAGTATGGGCGGGTCATGAATCAGCCCACAAGCCAGATTTAACCGTCTTTTCATCCCCCCAGAAAATGTTTTAACACGGTCTTTGCAACGATCAACGAGACCTGACAACTTTAATGACCATTCAATTCGTTCTTTGAGCTTTGTGCTTCCGAGCTGATATAGTGAACCAAAGAAATGTAAGTTTTCTTCAGCAGTAAGTTCATCGTATATAGCAAGGGACTGAGGAACGACACCAACTTTCTTGCGAATCAGGGGTTGAGTAGGATCGGGTGATCCTTGCAGATAGATATGTCCTGAATCTGGGTGGAGTAAGCCGGTGAGCATGGAGATCGTAGTTGTTTTTCCAGCTCCGTTGGGTCCGAGTAGACCAAAAACTTCACCACGTTCTATGTCAAAAGAGATCCCGTTAACAGCTTTGATTTCGCCGAATTGTTTATGAATTGAATCTGCCTTAATCATAGGATCTCATATAATCTTTCTGTCAATATGTAGTTCGGTATACGTTGCTGTTTACTGGTTTGTTTCAGTAAAGTAAAGGGAGACAATATGAACAACAAGGTTTGTTTTTTCGTTGTTGCAATCAGATAGAGATTTGCTTTCCAATCACTGTTGACAAAAAGCGAGTATTAGAATACATTTGCAGACAGAAAAATGACCGCGGGCGTAATTCAGTGGTAGAATGCAAGCTTCCCAAGCTTGACGTCGCGGGTTCGAGTCCCGTCTCCCGCTCCAGGCAGGTCCCCTGGTTAGGGGCCTGCTTTTTT
>JAJRUL010000163.1 GCA_024277795.1 Candidatus Zixiibacteriota bacterium | reverse complement strand
CCGCAACACCTACTCATATCGTACCAAATACACTTGTAAATTTAGGTTTTGATTTCAGATACAGTTTTGCTCGAACTTTGGAACATTGGTATACTGTTGCGCCATCTGACTTCGACTTTGCTAGTATACAAGATAGAGCGACAGTTCCAACAGCCGACGATACAGTAGTATCAGCATCTGAAATTAGGGCACTTACTCTCAATAAGAAACCTGAACAGGTGAGGGAATTGCAGTTTGATAGTCCGAATGGCAACACAGAAGATAAAATCGAAGAATTGTCTGAAGTTTGATTCAGTTGGCAAGGCTAAAATAATCCCAAAGTCTTTCAAATATTTCCATTGATTTTTACAATTTGACCTGTTTATTAGGCAAATAGTTTCAGTCTTATATGCTGGAACCGATAAACAAAGATGTTGGTGGGGTTCCCGAGTGGCCAAAGGGAACAGACTGTAAATCTGTCGGCGAAGCCTTCGGAGGTTCGAATCCTCCCCCCACCACCATTAGTTGTTTACCTGCCTTCTTTTCGAAAAATAATTTCCATTTGACAATAGATTCTCTCTAATCGTTACTATACTATATGCAACAATTCATACAACAGTATCGGAGTATAGTAGTATGGGGGAGTAGTGTGGTTATTAGCTGTATTCTCTTTGTACTAACTAGTGTAGGTTGTGCGGGCAGTTCTGATTCCTTTAGTGAGATAAAACAACCAATTCAATACACATATAAAGTCATAAACAGGTACAGGCATGATTCTACTGCCTTTACACAGGGGCTCGTCTTCGAACATGATGCAGCTGAACTTTTCGAGGGTACAGGGTTACGGGGATTTTCGACGATAAGAAGAGTTGAGCTCAGTTCTGGACGTATCAAGCAGATGCGATCAATTGCTCAAAACTACTTTGGTGAAGGTGTTACATTATTTGATAATAAGCTCTATCAGCTAACTTTTACCTCTGAACTCTGCTTTGTCTATGATGCAAATTCTTTTGACACACTGCATACTTTTACATATCCAACTCAAGGTTGGGGCCTGACTCATAACGGATCACAACTGATAATGAGTGACGGGAGCCATACGATTAGATTTCTTGATCCAGTCACTTTTTCTGAGAAAAAGCGAATAACAGTGCAAGACCCCGATGGCCCCGTTCGTAGATTGAATGAACTTGAGTATATTGAAGGGAATATTTGGGCAAACGTCTGGCAAGCCAACCGTATTGCTATAATCAACCCTACTACGGGAAATGTAACAGGGTGGCTTGATTTGAGTGGCATACTGCAACTGCCAATGGGTTACTCGGCCCCTCTTGATGTCCTGAATGGCATAGCCTATGATGATGTTGATAAGCGTATTTTCGTAACAGGGAAATTTTGGCCATATCTTTATGAGATTGAGTTGGTAGAGCTATAATAGCCCAACACAATGCTCTGAATTAATTAGAGAGAAACGTCATTTTTCTTGACCTATCCCTTAATGTATTGCTATTATTCTCTGTTATGAACTACATAAAAGCAAAACTATATCTCATTATTGCGATTCTTATGATATCGCTAATCGGCTGTTCATCTGGTGAGAAGAAGGAACAGGCAAGTACTTTTGGACAGATGCAGTTTACAGTTGTAGACAGTCTCTTAGGGGATACTCTCCACTACGAAGAATCGGGATTAATGATATCGATCCCCAGAGGATTTTTCCCGCTTCCCGATTCTATCCGTATGATGGCACAAAAATCGACAGCATTCCTTCGAAATGATACGACGGGATCCATCAAAGTCTATCTTAATCAATCACGAGGTTCAGGTCTTATCGTTTCTCTTCTTACTGATTTAGACCTCGACTCTGATACGAGCAAGTTCCTTTTGGATTACTATAACGCTTTGGTCCAAACACATGGGGAAGAGGGGATTACAGTTGGTGATTACTGGATCGATGATGTGTTGGTGAAAAACTTCTTGATTACAGATTCACAATCGGTAATGTTTGATTTGATTTGCTTGACAAAGAATCGCAATGCTATGCATGTGCAATATCTCGTACCAAAGCAATTTTACGGAGAAATGATAAAGACCCTTGAATCTTCAATAGGGTCTATAACAGCCATTAAGTAGGGAGGACTTTTATGTTAAAAACAATTACAGCAATCATTCTTGTTGTAACAATGTTGTTTGTTATGGGTTGTACTGCCCATACCCATTACATTGGTCAAGGGGCACAGAATGGAGAGACAGTATCAAAACGGCAGTGGTACATCCTGTGGGGACTTGTTCCCTTAGGAGATGTAGACACTCAAGCTATGGCTGCTGGAGCTCAAAATTACGAAATTAAAACCTCTTGGGCACCGTTGGATATCCTACTGAATATCTTCACTGGAATGGTGACTATTCAATCCAGAACGGTGAAAGTAACCAAATAGAATTATTGTTTATATAAGAGGTAAACCCCGAACGGGTTTACCTCTTGCAAACTTCTACGATCTACTACAAACATGAATCCCGATGCCTTTTAAGAAACCACGTCGTTCCGAACGCTCAATGAAGCATGTCGATCGTACGCGATCCCCCTTGATTCGATCAGAAGATGATCTTTACACTATGCTTGATCAAATAGAGGGTGATCCGTTTCTCCTCTTGCTTGATTCTGTCCAAGACACACACAACTTGGGGGCATGTATCAGAACAGCAAATGGAGCAGGAGTCGATGCTGTCATAATTCCTAAGGATAGGGCAGCAACTTTGACCGATGCAGTCAGAAGGATAGCTAGCGGAGGAGCTGAACATACAGCAATCTTTGAAGTAGTCAACCTGTCCAGGACGATTGACAAACTCAAAAAACGCTCTATTTGGACAGTCGGAACATCAGATAAGGCAGAACAGTCTCTTTATCAAATAGATCTCAAAGGGCCACTTGCCATCATAATGGGTTCCGAAGAGAAAGGGATACGCAGGTTAATTGAGGAAAAGTGTGATTTCTTAGCGACTCTTCCTATGGCGGGCTATGTTGAGTGTCTTAATGTCTCTGTTGCAACAGGTGTTGTACTCTATGAAGCTGTTCGCCAACGAAGTAACAAATAGTGAAATCTGACTAACTCAGTAATTCTTCCCATTGCCCGATATCTATTTCCTGCTTACCTTCTCAAGAAACAATGTTCTCTTTTTAGAAGGATAACTCTTTTATGAAACCGATTCTTATGGTCGGCTCGACAATCGTAGTAGGTGCCTTAATTGCATACTCAATCGGGATTATTACT
>JAJRUL010000162.1 GCA_024277795.1 Candidatus Zixiibacteriota bacterium | reverse complement strand
CTTAATGACTCGTTCCAAGACTGCTTCTTCAAGAGCTTCGGCTGGGATCATCGGAGCCTTGCAGTCTATTTTGGTGCCGTAGTGATCCTGCCTGGTGCAAACGTAATAGTGGTATTTGCTGTTTCTACCCCAGGAACTCTTCGGTGTCATCATCGCTCCACATCCACATTGAACCACACCTCTGAGGACATAGCACCGTCCGTCTGAATGCCGATGATTCGATCTTGTCCGAGTTGTTTCATCTAACTTCCGCTGAACACGGTCAAATTGTCCTTCATCAATAATTGCCTCGTGGGAGTCAATACATTTTGCATCTCCCCAGTGCAGTTCCCCCAAATAAATTCTGTTTCTCAGAATTCTTGTGATTTGCTGCTTGGCGAAATATTTCCCCCCCTTTATTTTTCCGTGCTTCGTTTTCCCTTTCGGAAGACGAATACCAACTTTTCTCAAGTGACGTAAAACTGCTCCCACCGATCCTAGTTCTTCAAAGGCATCAAAGAAGTGTTGCCTGATAATTGAAGACCATTCTGGATTGACGAGGAGTTTCCCGGGATTGTCAGGATCAGATAGATAGCCGTGGATAACTCCACCATTCCACAAGCCGCGTTCTGTGCGATCCTGCATTGTAGCAATTGTTCTTTCTGCTGTCAGTTTTCTTTCAAGTTCAGCAAACACCATGATAAGTTTGATCATCGCTTCACCCATTGCAGAAGATGTGTCGAAGTCTTCTCGAAGGCACAGGAGACGGACATCGTATTTAGCAAAGAAATCCCAAAGCTCGACGAAATCCAATAGACTTCGTGTCAACCTGTCGAGCTTAACGACAAAGACAATATCAATCTTGCCTGCGATGCAGTCAGCTTTGAGCCGTTGAAGTTCGGGACGATTTTGATTTTTTGCACTTCGACCAGCATCGATATAGTATTCTACATTTTCAACTTTCCACTTGTTGATTGATTTACGATACGCGATCCCCTTTCGGATATCGTTTTGCTGGGCTTCGAGACTGTCTCCTTCCACAGCTTGCCTCGTTGACGAGACACGTATGTAGACTGCAATACGTAGTCCTTCAGAATCTTCCACTCCAGTTTGTTTCTTTCGTTTTCGTTTTTTTGCTGACATTGTGTTCTCCTTTCATTATCCCAATTAATTTTGTTTATTGTTTGTTTCAGTAATCGCTCTATCCTGACGACCAGCAATCGCTGCCAATACTTCTCCAAGGGTTCGTTGCCTGGATTCATCTCTCGCTTCCTCAGCAACATTATTCAGTGGATGGTTTGGTGTAATAGTGACATTTTTCTCAGGGGCTTCAACGGTCAATTGCATTGTCCATCTCCTTCTTTGTGATCTCTTGTTCTGCATGTTCGTAATCATTCCTCGCGTTCCGAAGAACGTATAATGACCGAACCGCGACCAGCGACGAAGGAGCCGTCCCTTCGCCTGGTGATTGCAGTAAAGTCGAAATGATTTGAAAACAGATGTCCATACTCTCTTGCTTGTTTGAGATTGCCGGCTCACACAAACGGAGCCGAAAGGACCTTTTACTATTTACCCCGATTAGTTACTTTCGAGAATCGATTGAACTGAGGTCTTAATTTCCTCTTCTTCCCGTGCAATACGTTCATCAGATTTTAGCATCGACTGAAACAGTGGATTATCGCAAGCGAGGCATAGCTCACTAACACTGCCAAACTCGGCATTCACCTCCAATTTAAGATCAATACCTCCACCTGCATAACACTCGATGTGTTGAATCCTTAAGAAAGTGTGTAATGCGAAGGGGACAATAAACGCACTGCTGTCCGTTATCTTATCTCCGATGATCCGAATCAACTCGTCAGTGCATTTCTCTTTATTGCTCTGCTCAAGTTCCACATTACATCCGCACTCGTCACAAAAGTCTAAATTTTCTGTTTCTAAACACATATGAATTTCCTCTATAAAAAGTTAAGGGTTGATCAGATCAACACTGATCCGAATCAAGTGATTGTCTAAAGCAGCCAAAGGCACTCCCACCAAAAGTGCTCTGTTGAATATTCACACGAATATTCAAAAAGTTGGGTTTGTTTTTTATGCGGCTAGCATGGACAGAACCTCCCTTCTATGCACGAAGCACAGTTGAAGAATTTCTGTCAGGCCGCGGAGAGCTGTCCTCTGCGATCAAGACTCCTACCTGAGTAGGCTGTGATTTACCTGTCTGTCAACCCTCGCTTATTTGAGTTTCTTGGCGTTTGCCTCGACAGAAATAATCAGGTAATCACACTTTGATATTGGTTCCTCCATACTATAAATGATTGTTTTTATTGTCAATCGGTCTTTAATAAAAAACACCTTTCGAATCAATGGATGCGTATTTCCTTAGTCAGTAAAATTCAAAAGCATTCGTCATCTATGTAAATTTTTTCTTAGTAATCTGATTAATGTCGCTGCGAAATAATTGAAGGCGAGATTCGATAGGTAGGCGTACTCAGCCACCACAATTATTGAACTTATTTTTCTAATCATAAATTACCTGCTTTGATGATGGTGATAATTCACGCCAGTTCATGGGTGACAAACCCTTTGATTCTATGTAAAATCAATCCTAAAGTATTTTTAACTATTTTTGAAATTTTGGAGGAATACCACTGTTTGGATACTTGATGTCCAAACTCCATGATTAAATTTTGAAAGACGCGTGTGCGTCAAGAACTGTTTTCAGACAAATCACCAACCTGAGTCTTTTTTTGGACTCTTGTATTCAACGAAACAGAACTTGCGTCACGCCCCCGGATGGGGGCGTCGACCAGGTTTTGTTCGTTGAGCCCTTTGGTGAGGGTGTCTGGAGCAGGCCAGGTTCGGCGTCCTCTTTTTTGTTGGGAGGACCATTACTTCTGTCTTTAGCTTTGGAGAACCCCTATGTTAGCACCGCTTAATGACCACTCACCTCAAGATGGCTTACACAAATTAAAAGATGTCTGGTATCAAAAGTCATATATGAAAGAGCAGTGTGTTCAACTATCAGATAATATGAAAGAGGTTATCAATGCAACAAAGGAGGCTGCACCTTCTCGTACGCAAGGGTATGCATTGAAGAGATCAGCAACTAAAAATATTGATTCAACCCAACGGGAACGACAATGGGAGAAGAGTATTTTTGAACGATGGAGTGAAAGTGGTTTATCTCCTGTTACGGGATGCTGGAATAGAATCGTTGCTTTTCAAGTCCCACTTTTTCAAGAAGAAAAGAAGGACTCGTGGGGCTATATTGATTTGCTTGGAGTTGATAATAACGGCAGTCCTGTAGTCATCGAATTGAAAAAAGAACCAAAAACTAAGCGTTCAGGAGGAACTGATAATACAGAAACACCATTAAGAATGGTGTTAGAAGCAGCAGCCTATGCCATTGCTATTCAGAAAAATTGGAATAACTTCCGTGGAGAATTCATTGAGTGTCTGAAATCTCTTTCTGTTTCTGATAAGATTATTGAGAAGGTTCCTGTTGAATTAAAACAAGTGCCACTTGTTTGTGCCGCCCCAGCATCATTTTGGATTGATTGGCTACCTGTCACTGCAAAGGGTAAAAAAGTATCAAAAGACACTTGGACTGCGTTCTCAACACTCTTGAATGCCTTTAGTAAAGATTATCCCATTTCTTTCGTGAGTATCAGTGGTGATATTGCTATCCCAGGGAGTTTGGCTGCTCAACCACTGGAAAGTTTTCCAATTATTGTTGATTGAATTCAACATCAGCGTGGATTGAAAATTTCGAATATTCTTAGTGAGAGTGTTAAAATCATTTCTCGCTTGTCCCACCTGTGTCATCGATATCCTCTATGGTTGGAACAACTTTTCAATTTTTTGTTCTACTCATGGAGGATGGCTTTGATGTTAATGAGAAATTTGTCTTCAGACTTTGTAAATGCTCTTCAAAATTGTTCTTGGTGGAATAATATTTGTGCTGACAGGGAACTACAACCTGAAATCCGTGATAACAAAATCACTGTTTATTTTGCTGGGGCTGCTTTGATACGAGACCTTCATTTTTCTAAAGGAAAATTCCTCGCGGATATTCACCATAAGTACATCCCAGTTTCTTCACCAGAAGACTCACGGTATGTCTCCATTGTTGCACAAAATGAAGGCATTATTTTTAATGACAGCGTTCAACCACTTATCTTGGGGAACTGTAACAGGGATGTTCTTGTTGAATACAAATGGAAAATTTGGTATCTCAGTGGAGATGAACAAAAAACACTTTTCGATATAGTGATTAATAATAACAACCAGATTATTGACCAAGAAATAGAGTTTCTACTTCCTGAAGAGTCATCACATGACGAAATTAACATGTGCCATTATGACTCATTTTTGAATTGTCTGGCATTAGTAGTAGTGAAGAGGATACATGACTTCCGATTCAAACCAAACATCAAAGGTAACCGTTCACGGTTTTAAGTGTTGAGCAATGGGGGAGCCTGCTGATTTTGTTGCTTGGCGGTGATTGATGCGTGCAGGAAGTCAAAGAAGTTACGATTCTGTTTT
>JAJRUL010000161.1 GCA_024277795.1 Candidatus Zixiibacteriota bacterium | reverse complement strand
TGTCTATCCCCTCTGCAGTTTTGATCTTGCCGAATTCCTGACGGGAAGGATTTGTCGAACGGGCCTTCAACTCATCAACAGGGCAAACCAGTCGAACAGGTAGAAGTTGCGATTCAGTCTCAGCCATAATTCTTTCAAGTGCGTGTATGAATTCATCATCTTCAGGAGAAGCATAACAAAAAGTGAAGATCAACCCATCAACCTTTGACTTGGTCGCTTCTTCGATTGACAACAACCTTATCCGAGAACAGAACTCATAGAACTGCTCCGTTCCTTCTTGGAAAATAGAGACAGCCAGATCATAACTTAGATGGTTATGGAAGATTTTGAAACCGATGAGCTTGCTCAGTTCTTGAGCTACTGTCAATTTCCCTGAAGCTGGAGGTCCATAGATCAGGATCAGTTTCATGGTGCGAAGACCTCTATTACTTGAAAAACCGTAAGATTGAACATTTGCTAATATATGGTGAGTGTAAGTTCAAGAAAGTAGATATTTTGTGATTGTTCTCGCTGATGAACCTTCTTATTTTGTTTTTATGCAGGCAAAGAGATGTATTGCAGACACTAAAAAAGGCGTCCAATGCAAGAAAGACGCTGTGGATGGTTTCCAATTCTGCAGACAGCATGTTAAGAGTAAGAGCACCCTTGCATCATTAAGGCGATTCTTCAGGAAACATATAGTGGCAATAGTCCTAGCTGTACCTGGTATTAGTTTAGCATTTTATTATGGTAATGTGACACTCACTAGGGATGAACTAAAAACTGACCTACACAATTTTCGAGAGGACATAATCGAATCCGTCAGGGATGAATCAGTTCAGCCGAATAACGGTACTTGGGATTTCCAAAACTTCGGTACTATAACATATCCAGAACTTGACGCGAAACTTAAGAAGAAGCATGAATTAGGTCTTGAGGCTCTTGAACGAGGTGCTATGTTAGAAGCCGAATCCATTTTTCGCTCTCTTGTAGATTTGATGCCGAAATCGGGTGGGTTTCGGATTAACCTAGCAAGTGCACTTTTAGCCCAAAAGAAGATAGATGAAGCGGATTTGCAAGCTGAAAAAGCGATCGCTTTGGAACCAAAAGAGCAAATTTACAGAGCCATAAAAAGCATGGTTCTAAGAGAACAGGGGAAATTTGAAGAATCCAAAATAATAATACGACGGCTTTTGACAATCGCCAAGCCTGCACACCCACTTCATTTTGAACTAGGTACTATTCTCTATGATCAAGATTCTGCAACTGCTTCGATACTTGAATACAAAAGAGCACTTGAAGGAGAGCCAAAGAATCCAATTTATTTACACAACTTGGGACTGGCTTACAAGAAGGCGGATTCGATAGACCAAGCATTAGTGGTCATAGAGCAAGCATATGATATAGACACTACTCTATCACTTACAAAAGAAGTGCTAGTCAGTTTATTGGAATACAAGGGTAGAATTCACTGGGACCGCAATGAATTCGATTCGACAGCATTCTATTGGAGAAGAGCCATGTCTCTTAATCCAGAAAGCGGCAGAATCGAGTTCAATTATGGATGGGCACTCGCCAAACTTGGACGCACGAATGAAGCGAACCTACATATCCAAATTGGATTGCAGAGATTAGACTCTGCCGAGTTATCTCAACTTTCTTCTAAACCATAACTTCAGCAGTAAAGTGTCGTAAACCCTACACTCCCAACTTTGCCAGAGTCTCAGGGATAGCCTTAAATGTCTTGCACGGGTGCGCTCCCGCATCGGCCAACATAGCTAACTTCTCTTTAGCCGTACCCATTTTCCCTTCAACAATCGCACCGGCATGCCCCATCCGCTTACCTTCAGGTGCAAATACACCACCGATCATAGCAAGAACAGGTGTTGTCATTTTGGGGATAACATCAGTCGCAATCTCTTCATAGACACCACCGATCTCACCGCACATCACCACCGCTTTGGTAGCCTCATCCTCTTCAAACTCCATCAGGATTTCAGCAAAGGTCGAACCGAGCACGGGGTCACCACCAAGCCCAACACAGGTCGTTTCGCCATAACCAGACTGAGTCAAAGTATCTGCGACATAATAGGTAATAGAACCTGACCGCGAAACAGTACCAACTCGACCGGGAGTAAATGCAATATCCGGCATAATCCCAAGATTCGCTTCACCCGGAGTTATAACTCCCGCAGTATTGCCTCCTATAACAGTTGCTCCATGTGCAACTGCTTCCTTACGAACCCAGAGCATATCGTGAATAGGAATATGTTCAGGTATCACAACAAGAAACTTAATCCCCGCTCTGATCGCTTCAATAGCAGCCTCTTTTACAAATCGTGCGGGAAGAAAGATCACCGAGACATCGGCACCAGTCGCCAAAACACACTCTTCAACAGTGTCAAAAACAGGACGTTCAGCAACTGTCTGACCGCCTTTCCCCGGTGTTACACCACCAATAACATTGGTACCATACCCAATCATACGCTCAGTATGAAATTTACCGGCACCGCCAGTTATCCCCTGAACCATTACTTTGCTGTCTTTTGTTACAAGGATGGCCATTAGTTGCCCCCTTCCGCTTGTTTAGCCAACTCAACGGCTCTCATAGATATCTGTTCAATCGGAGTTTCTATCCCGTGGGTTTCAATATGCTCAAACAATTCTGGTGACTCAGCTTTCGCTTCTTCAAAGAGTCGCACTCCCTCCTGCCAAACATTCCCCGTCATACGCATAACCAACGGCTTCGAAAGACCGTGTTCACGTAGGAACATAATGACACCTTTAGCAAAATCATCACAACGACTAATCCCACCAAAGCGTGCCCCAAAGATCACCTTCACATTCGGATTTTCATCGAGCAACACCAACATTTTGGCGATTCGCTCGGGAGATGGTCCACCTCCGGAATCCATAAAGTTAGCTGGCTCTCCACCATAATAGTGAATAAAATCATTGCCCATTATACCAAAACCTGCACCACCAGGAAACATTCCGATATTACCGCCTAAATCAAGATACGGTATTCCCCACTCCTGTGCCTGTTTCTCACGCTCGGTCATCTCTCCCTCTTCATGGCGTGCTTCAATCCCCATCTCCTTGAGATCAGCATGACGAAAGACCGCATCATCATCGAGTGAAACACGTGCATCAGCCGCTATCAACTTACCGTCACTAGTCAATACAAGGGGGTTAATTTCGACTAGCTTGGCATCATATTTCTTAAACAGGTTGTACAGTTTTACAATAATGGCACCGCCCGTTTTCAGCAGATCGCTCGGAATCCCTATTTTCTTTGCAATCCCCATCGCCTCAAATCCATACAGCTCTTCATCAATACCGATCTCTTTGCGGATTATCTTCTCAGGATTCTCTTCAGCAGTCTTCTCAATATCAACTCCACCCTCACCTGATGCAATAATCACCAGCTTATACTTCGCTCGATCAATTGTTACACCAATATAGAACTCCTGCTTAATATCCAGTTTGGGTTCGATTAACAATCGTTCGACGGGAAAACCTTTGATCGTCAGATTGAACAAATCAGACGCTACTGTTCGAGCCTCATTGGCACCCTCAGCAAGCTTAATCCCACCAGCTTTACCACGTCCACCAGTTAGCACCTGAGATTTCAGGGCAACAGGTATACCCCATTCCTGAACATGAGAAAAAACTTCATCAACCGATCCGGCAATTCGTGATTTAGGTATGGGAATTCGAAATTTTGCGAATAATTCTTTACCTTCAAACTCGTACAGACGCATTGATCTGACCCTTTATTTGACGAACTTTATGTATCAAAAAACACATTCAGTGGGCAATGTAGCGGGTTAGATCTGTTTGTCAATAGGTACAACCCCTCATTAGAACCTAAAGGAATCAAAAAGAATCGACAGAGAGATCTTCGAACTTGAGTCTACAAAGAATCCCCCCGTTATGAAAGTCGATCATACGCTTAGGTTGATTTCGGGTAGAGGGATCAATACACTCTGGGACAGCCCCTGTAATGTTTGGGAACCGACCGCCAGAAACAGGGTCAGGTACTGAAATGTAGTGGTAAACATGTTTTGACAAAGCCAAAGTAGTCCCTGATAATCCTGAGACAGTATTATCAGTGCAATCCTCCCAATAAAAATAGATCGGAATCGATTGATTTTCAACGAGACCCGCATGCTCACTTGACAAGACAAGACGTGCAATCGAAGCATCACTATCAAAACTATGACAGAGAGGTGCTTTCCCACCGGGAACAGTTTCTGACAAAGCAACGATCTGCCACAGATTCACAGGACGGTTCAAGTCTTGATCGGTAGTAATTCGACGAGCATTGAAGAATTCCCATCCGCATGAATCGGGAATCCTACCTGGTAAAACCTCTACAACATCAATAAGACGGCTATCAATTGCTATCTTCAGCTCAAAGCCGGCAATTGGAGTACTTCCTGACTCCAGATTGATGTCAACCGTATCGTTTAACTGCATATTATTTACTGTTACGCGCTCGATGGAAATCCGGAAACTGCTTCCCACAAAAGTCGAAGACTCATCATTATTATTCCTGACCTGTTCACTAAACGTAGAGGCTGAATCTGCATAAGATGAAACAGGCGTTATTATACAAAACAGGATTATTAATAATTCGACAATGTAAAATCGTATCATAGTTATGGTCTAAAAAAAGCCCGCCAGATTTCTGACGGGCAGTATTTTAATGTATCGGTCAGTCTCTATTTGACAATCTTCAATGTATACGGTCCACCCCAATCAGGTACCCGTGCATCTTCAGGATTCGGAGCGGCAAACAACCAACGACCACCCGGAGGGAAAAATGCAGAATCAATAGTTACCGTACCTGCTTCAGGGAAGATAACATCAAATGAGAGGACTTTATGCATCTCATGCGGTTTATATTCTCTCTGAACAGAAAGCCCGCCAAACCCGAGCAATTCCGGTAAAACACCGTCCCAATCTTTCTCAACAGCAAACACACCTGAGAAATTCCAAATAGAATGATCTTCCCACCCATTGTGCCCCTTGATATCACCGTTCGGATTCAAACCGTTACCACTATCAGCAACATGAATAATTGTCATCCCACTATCGGGTGAAACAACTGAAAATCCGAAAGAAAACCCAGTAAATGTACCGTCGTTTTCAATCATAACATCAACTGAAACAGGTTTACCTGCCTTAATCGAACCATCCTTCTGAACACCATCACCAGTGAACTCAAGATTGATTATACCTGCGAACGCTAAACCATTGATGGCAACAACGCACACAACCAAAAAGCCCACAACTTTGAGCATTCTCATCTGCTTCTCCTGAATATGAAAATATTATTGTTCACGTATTCGTTTCGTCCACTAAGTTAGTTGACTGCAACAATGCTGTCAAACATTTCTTTCTCCGGGTACTTCTTCCCTTTATACTTTCATTCGTGCAATCTCGACGAAACTTTACTTGCCATCCTTGTACTTATCATTGACAAGAATCACTACATTATTCACTGTATAATCAGAGAACAAATCCTTTTTTCTTGACCGACGTATTGGGCAAGCCTATCTTCGCTAACCAAGAAAGGGATAACATATATGAATACAACCTCTACAAAACCTCTCCCCGGACATATTGAACGAGATTCAGTCTATGGCTCCTCGGTAGGCAGGAAGATCTTTATGGCGATCTCCGGCTTTCTTGTGTTTGGGTTTGTAATCGGCCATATGATCGGAAATCTTCAGATTTTCCTCGGACAAGATCAGATAAACACCTATGCTCAGGCCCTCAAAGACATGCCTGCTCTTATCTGGACGGCAAGAATTGGTGTCCTGCTGTTCTTTGGTATTCATGTCTTCACGGGAGTCAATCTTTGGTTACGAAATCGTAGCTCACGACCGGTTTCTTATGTTCGAGAAGAGACTCTCCAGGCAACAATGGCCTCTCGGACTATGATCTGGTCTGGTATCGGTGTTTTCGGATATGTCGTCTATCACCTCATGCACTTTACTTTTATCGTGACTAACCCGCAATATAGTAGTTTGCATGATTCGCTAGGACGACATGATGTCTATTCTATGATCGTACTTGGATTCCAGAACCCGATTATATCAGCAGTCTACATTATTTCAATGTTCTTTATCGCACTACATCTCTCACATGGCATCTCAAGTATGTTCCAGAGCTTTGGATGGTCTAATACGACTTGGCAACCTCGGCTCAAAGCATTTGCCTACCTTATTTCCACTATTATTTTCTTAGGTTACTGTTCGATTCCTGTTGCAGTCCTGATCGGAATTATAGGATTGCCGGGAGGAGGTCATTAGTATGAAACTCGACTCAAAAATACCTGCGGGTCCTCTCGCTGAAAAATGGAATAATCACAGATTCTCAATGAAGCTGGTTAATCCCGCAAACAAACGCAAGTACAGTGCAATTATAGTCGGTACTGGACTTGCAGGAGCATCAGCCGCGGCCTCTATGGCTGAATTGGGATACAATGTCTCCTGCTTTTGCTATCAGGACTCACCGCGACGTGCTCACAGTATAGCGGCACAGGGCGGAATCAACGCCGCCAAGAATTATCAAAACGATGGTGACTCAATCTACAGACTATTCTATGACACGATTAAAGGCGGAGACTTCCGATCTCGTGAAGCAAATGTATACCGTCTGGCTCAAGTCTCCAACAACATAATCGACCAATGCGTCGCTCAAGGTGTCCCTTTCGCACGAGAATATGGCGG
>JAJRUL010000160.1 GCA_024277795.1 Candidatus Zixiibacteriota bacterium | reverse complement strand
GTTGTCGTTACCTGTGATGCCATTTCAGTCATTCCATAAGTGGTTAAAACAGGCAAATGAAATCGAATTGCTGTAGCGATCAGCTTCTTGGATATCGATGCCCCACCGACTAAGAGAGCCTTTAGTGATGTATACATATTGTGTTCTGCCTCTTCCATCAGTCGCAGGAATTGTGTCGGAACAAGTGAACAATGTGTTATTTCCTCCTGAATGATTATCTCGCTCAAGCTACGTTGTTTGTCTGCTATCACAACTGTAGCACCTGCAATCAATGCACGAAAGAGAATCGAAAGTCCGCCAACATGGTAAATTGGCAAAGAGAGTAGCCAACGATCATTATTGGTTAAAGGAATGTTTTCATTTGATCCCAGAGCACTATATAAATGATTACCAAAAGTATGAACAACACCCTTCGGCTTCCCTGTCGAACCGGATGTAAATATCACAGTTGCATAGTTGTCATTCTTATATACAATATCCTGCACACTATTTACAGCCTGAGCCGATTCATTCTTGACAATATCGATAAGCCGACAACCCGTATTTGTACAAGTATCATCAATCATACTCTGTGGCCATCGTCTGTTGAACAAACAAACTATCGCTCCTATCTGCCAAAGAGCATAGATTGTAACTATTGTCTCAATGCTGTTTTCTGCTATGAGACCAACATACTGCCCCTTCGTAACATTATCTTTTCTCAATACCTCTACAGTTGCCCGAACCCGTCCAGACAACTGATGATATGTTATCTTCTGAGTTGATGTTTGAAAAGCCAAACTGTCAGGGTGGTGAGAAGCTATATTGTCCAGAGAGAGTCTATTCATCAGTAATCCGCCTTAGAGTGCTCATGTTAAGAGACTTCGCTGTCTCAAAAGCAGTTGTAACATCAATCATGCCATTTGAGATTGTAAGCGGTTTTGTGACAATATCCCCATTGAGTGCTGAAAGCGTATCAAGCCCACATGCTTTTTTTGATTCATACGATGTTACAGAGGACAACTGGCTCAGCATTGACAGCCCAAGTGAAGTTTCAAATGATGAACTAATAACACTATTCATAGCTACTTCCTTACCTTTTGATGCAAAGAGCAGACTTTTTGTAAGGGAGAGCAACATTGGTTTAAGTATAACTGTTGTCACACCACGCAAGTGTATCAACGATTGCGGACTAATAGACCGAAGACTTTCATCAAGTGCGATAGCAACTTTTGGAACAGTCTCTTGGCATAATTGCATAAGCTCAAGATAATCACGGACAGGTTCCTCAATATACTCAATCGCACAGTCTGCAATTTGATCAAACAAAGATCGTGCAGTTGCAATATCATATCTACGGTTAGCGTCAAGACGAATCTGGATTTTCGGGCCGATCTCAGCACGTATACTCTTAATCAGAGCAACATCATTCTCTAATGAATCCCGACCAATCTTAACCTTCATCGTCTGAAAACCATCTGCTATTCGTTCTTTTGCTTTTTGGATTATTGAATCACGATCACCAAAAATAAGTGAGTTGACAGTTATCTCCCGTGCATAATCTGCAGACAACATTGTCGCTGGAATAGTATCATTATACAAAGCACCAAGATGCAACAAACCTGATTCAACTCCAAACGCAACAGATGGAGAGATATCGTTCTGAAGATAGTCTGTACATGATTGAAGAACATCATGTTCATCTATATCCCAACTCTCTCTCTTAATATCTTTTGAAAGTTGCCTAAGCTGAGATAATGCTTCCTCTTCAGATTCATTGCTAAAGAATGGCAATGGTGCAATTTCCCCCCAACCGATCTTACCATTAGCACTATGAAGTGCTACAACAAAACCAACTCTATTTGAATGAGCTATTTCACCAAACAGTATAGGTTGTAAAAAAGGGATACTGTATCGATATATTTCAAGAGACCTGACAATCATATCAGCCAACCGATAGAAAAAATCAATGAAAACAGCAAGAGCAACTTACCGGTATCGGCAAGCACGTCATTTAGTATTGTTCCCCCCTGAGAAAATAGAACTCGGCGTATTGATCTGATTGCAAATAGAGGGACAACAGTTGTTGCTAATGACAGGTAGTGACCATTTTTTAGGAAAACCAGAACTGCCGGTAAAACGGAACCGATTGTTATACAAACTGTATACTCAAATTTTGCAAAGCGTCGACCAAACCGAACAGCTAATGTTTTTTTCCCTGCTCTTTTGTCGCCATCTACATCGCGCAGATTATTAACTGCTAAGATTGCTACTGAAAACAGTCCGGGGGCAAAACCTATAAGCGTAGATTCATAGGAAAAAGTTAAAGCCTGTAAATAGTATGTCCCACCAACAGCCACAGGACCAAAAAAGATCAAGACAAAGATATCTCCCAATCCATTGTAACCGAGTGGATATGGTCCACCTGTATAGAGGATTCCAAATAATACAGAGGAAAGCCCGATTACCAAAATCGGCCACCCTCCACGCATAACCAAATAGATACCAGCGAGAATAGCCAACAGAAAGACTGTATAGGTTGCCCGCTTCATTGTCTCAGGTGAGATGAGCCCAGCCTGAGTTACGCGCATCGGGCCGAGTCTTTCTCCCTCATCAGCACCACTCTTGAAATCAAAATAGTCGTTTGCAAAGTTTGTACCGATCTGAATCAAAAGAGCAGAGATCAACGCAACAGATGCACTCTGAACATGAAAGGCATTATCCCCAATAGCCATTGATGTTCCTATCAGCACAGGTGCAATAGCGGCAAACAATGTTTTTGGCCGTACGGCCATAATCCAGACAGAACGTTGTCTCATAATGCCATTTCATGTATTCATTGAAAAAACCTATGGCTGTCGTTTGAACTTGGAAAAGTCAGGCTTACGTTTCTCAATAAAAGCGTTACGCCCCTCCTGCCCTTCCTCAGTCATATAAAACAGCATTGTCGCATTGCCAGCCAACTCCTGCAGGCCTGCCTGACCATCACAATCTGCATTGAGAGCAGACTTCAAACAACGAATCGCAATTGGCGAATTGGAAAGAATCTCACGACACCATTGTATCGTCTCCTCTTCGAGCTGATCGTATGGTACAACCGTATTCACCAACCCCATTTCCAAAGCCTGTTGAGCATCATATTGACGACAGAGGAACCAAATTTCACGAGCTTTTTTCTGTCCTACTATACGGGCCATATAACTCGCTCCATACCCACCATCAAAGGAACCAACTTTTGGTCCTGTCTGTCCAAAGATAGCATTGTCAGCCGCAATTGTCAGATCACACATCATATGAAGAACATGCCCACCACCAATCGCATAACCTGCTACCATCGCAATAACAGGTTTAGGACAGGTGCGTATCTGTCTTTGAAAATCAAGCACGTTAAGACGATTAACGCCTTTGTCATCTTTATATCCCGCTTCACCCCGAAGCTTTTGATCACCACCCGAACAAAACGCTTTTTCTCCCTGTCCCGTCAAAACAATAACACCGATATCAGGATTCTCACGTGCATCGGCAAATGCCTCAATCATCTGCATTACTGTCTGCGGTCGGAAAGCATTGCGAACTTCCGGTCGATTGATTGTTATCTTTGCAATTCCATCGTAATGGTGGTAAAGAATATCACTGTATGATTTAGCTTCTATCCAGCTTGCCATTTGCTCCTCAACCTCACTCTATAGGTTCACCAAAAACTTTCTTATCGCCTCGACAAAGCTATCCTTTGCCTCCAAATGTACTATATGACCGGCTTTTTTTATTTTACACAGCTCAACATTTGGAAGCTCAACAGCCATCTGCTCAGCGATTTCACAGAACTTACTATCCTTTTCACCAACAATCAACTGTACAGGACATTTGATTGTTGATAATCCTGACCAAAGTGATATCTGCCGTCCCGTACTAAATGCTCTCAAAGCAAGAGCATATAATGCTCCATCAAAACTCTCAGAACGTCTCTTGATAAGTTGTTGATACAGTTGTTTGTTTTCTAAAAGTGAGCTGAACACCTGTTGTTTGTACCAATCAGCAAGCAATTGAGCAACCGAATCGACACGCATCCTCTCTGCCCAAAGTTGATCGCTGTCGACTCTTTCTGCCTGCTCCTTTTGCGTCTTGAGCCCGGGAGATGCCGATTCAAGAATAACAGCAGTAAAATAATCTGGATGCTTGTGGACAGCATGCAAAGCTATACGGCCACCCATAGAGTAGCCGACAAGTATCGGCCTCTCAATATCGCGGTCCTTACCATACTGAACAATGTCATCAGCAACAGAACCTATATCATAGTACTCGTCAAGCTGATCACAACTCGTCCTTCCGTGCCAAGGAAGATCAAGTGAAACACAATAACAATCATTACTAAGTGGAACCGTGACCTCTTCCCAATCAGAAACATCACCCATAAGGCCATGTAGAAACATGACAGGTGGATTATTCTGGTTGCCTAATGTAACACAATTGAAAACAGGGGATGGCACGACTAATCTGCCTTGTTATTGAGTATCGCAATGATCTTTTCTCGTATTTCTCGATGAAAGATGTAATTTTCGTTTCGATCAGTCTGACATTCGATCAATACTGGGGTAGAACTATCAAAGGAATGATCAAAACAATCAACAAACTCACTCATATTTCTCGGTGAGTGATACTGAAGAGCAAACATTTCCGCAGTTGATTTGAAGTTAAGATTATGAGGAGTCCCGAAGAATTGATCAAAAATGTCATTCCGCTCTGCAATAGGAAGGAATGAGAATATCCCGCCCCCATTATTATTGATCAAAACAATTGTAACCTGTTTCGATAGATTCTTTAGTAGGTATAGTGAGTTGATATCATGAAGAAAGGCAAGGTCGCCGATCAACAAAACAGCATGGCGATCTGTTGACATAAAGAAACCGATCGATGAAGCGATAGTACCATCAATACCTGATGCACCCCTATTGCATCCGATCACAAGATCAAAATAAACCGTAGGAGCAAATGAGTTCATATCACGAATCGGCATACTCGATGCAATAAAAAGGGCAGAGCGATCAGGTATATGGGATATAATAGATCGAATGATTGCAGGTTCAGTTAACTCTTTTGTGTTATCACACTTCATCTCTAACAGAGTTGATACACCCTGATTTGCTGACAAAAACATCTGCAGCCAATCTTTGTCACAACAATTTCCTGTGATGAACGGTATGACCAAATCACAAAACATCGGTATGTCTGCGACGAGCTTTGTTGTAACTATATGAGCAGGGTCAATTTTCCTATCATATTGATTGACCTGTATATAAGTAGGCGGGTTCGATAATTCGATCCATTGCTGTAGATTCTTAGAAACAAATCGACCACCAAGATGCAATATACAGTCAGGTTGATGCTCAGATATAAACTGTTCCGAAGACAAAATCAGATCACTATATGGAATAGCAGGAGCAGTTTGTTTCGTTCTCAACTGAGAACTAACATCGGCAAAAAGAGGCCATCCAAGACTTTTCGCGATATTCTCAATCGCAGTATATTCTGATGAAGACGTAAGCTGGCCAACAATAACAATTCCACGTTTTGCACTTCCAAGTTGTTGGCCGATTTTTTCCAATTCATGCAATTGCGGAGTTGTTACTGATATCGATTGATGTGAGTAACTCTTATCATTCTTCAACCAATCTTCTATCTTGTTCACATAGCTTGAAAACTCCTGTTGCTCCCCTATTGGTGTAAACGGCTCACGAAACATACAATTAATATGAACTGGTCCCGCATTACTTCCTCTTGTCATACTTACTGCTCGATCGATACTGCCAAGCACATAGGATGGTTCAATGGACAGATCGGGACATGGCATATCAACAAACGAGCGGACTCGATTGCCAAAAATATGAAGCTGGTCTATAGTTTGATTCGCCCCGCTTCCCCGTAGTTCAGGCGGTCTATCAGCAGAGAGAACAATAAGTGGCAGATTGTCATTGTCGGCTTCAACGAGAGCTGGAAGATAGTTTGCAACAGCCGAACCCGAAGTGCAAATCAGAACCATAGGCTTTTGTGTTGCCCGTACTTGACCGAGTGCAAAAAAACCTGCACCCCGTTCGTCATAATGAATGATATATTTTGCTTGTTCATTTTCTGCAACTGCAGTAACCAATGGAGTATTGCGCGATCCGGGGGACAAACAAAAGTCACAGACAGACAGCCGAACCAACTCTTCAATAATTATCGAAGCCCATAGATCGGTAATACTGTAAAATGATCGTTTCATTCTGTTGATACAGCGTCAATAAATCCCGAGATCTTGCTTTCTATTTCATCCCATTCAAGCGCAGGTTCTGATCCAGAGACAATTCCTGCTCCTGAATATAGATACAGACGGTCATTGTCGACCAACCCAGAACGAATAGCTACCGCAAATTCAGCACTATCAAATCCAATCCATCCAACTGGACCGGCATACCATCCACGATCGAATGTTTCGATTTCTCGTATTGCATCGCGAACAGTCTCACGCGGTGTTCCACCGACTGCAGAAGTCGGGTGAATGTGGCTGAGGATGTCACCATCTCGTACCGACGAATACAACTCACCTGAAAAGTGTAAAACAATATGCTGAACTCGCTTCAGCTTTAACAACGATGGCTGAGGATCGACTGAAAATGTACGACAGATTCGATTAAAGACTGATTCAATCGAATCAACAACATGCTTATGCTCTCGCTGTTCCTTTTCTGTTTGAAGCAGTTCCTCACCAAGTACAGCATCAGTTGCATCTGAATCACCGCGAGGTCTTGTACCTGCCAATGCTTCACTTTCAATCATACGTCCCTCACGACGATAAAGCCGTTCAGGTGATGCACCAATAAAAGCAGGTGAACCACTTTCAGGTTCAAAACAAAAATGAAAACAATTCTCTGTTTTCGCTTTCAGTCGAGCAAGTAAATCTAGTGGATTTATTTTATTATCTGACTGAAGTTCAGATTCTCGTGCCAATACGAGTTTGTCATATTTACCACTGTCTAAAGCTTTTATCGCATTGGTTAATGCAACTGTCCAGTCTTCCTTCTTTGGGAGATCAGATCGCTTGAGAATATGAACACGTTTTGCTGTTGTTTCTGATGATTGAAATATCAAGCTTCTGATACATGAAGAAATCTCCTCTACACATAGAGCATCCTTTTCAGGAAGTATATTGCAGAGCAGTTCTGTTTTTCCACCATGCTTGAGAAGCTCGATTCGAGGCAGGACAAAACGATAAGCTCCAAAACTGTCCCATCGATCTAATAGACTTTTACGATCATCAAAACGCATTCCGCCATAATAACGAATGTCCGAATCTGCATTGCCCATATACTTCTGAAGCCTCGGGATTAACCGACGAACATCAGTTGCTCTCGATCCACAAATCAGATCAGCTACTCCTACCCCTGCCATTTCAACAAATCCCGATCGCTCCGACCAATAGATTCTACTATCGAGCTGTTGCTGTGCCAACCAGTTCAACGGATCAATCTCTTCTATCTCCAGTCGAATACGTATTACAGGTAAAGGCTGATCATCAATTCGTCGGGACACAAAGGTATCTAACCGTTCATGAATCTCTTCAATAAGGACTTCAGTTGCTTCTACAAAGCTATATACTCTTTTTTCTTCTGCTACTTTTGCCAAAACACTTCTCTTTTCTTCAATCAATCAGACTGCTTCTCACCAACATATATAGAGGCCAGCCCAAACGTCAGCTCTTCAACTGTCACATGTTCAAGTGAGGCAGATGTCATAAGATCGCAAAATGCTTTTCCGTATGGAAACTGTTCTACTGATACATTCAAATGTCGATATGCCGACCTGTCCCCAGATATAACCCCTCCGAGCCACGGCAACATATTTCTGAAATACCAAAGATATATTTTTTTCAACAGTAAATTAGTCGGCAATGAAAACTCAAGAACAAGCACTTTCCCGCCCGGACGTACTACCCTGGTCATCTCACTCAGTGCTTTAGGGACATCATCGATATTACGAATCCCAAAAGAAATTGTTATTGCATCAAATGAGTTATCATTAAATGGAAGAGCAACAGCGCTGCCTTCAATCATTGTCAAGCGATCAGACAATCCTGCCCGCTTTATTTTCTCAACACCTTGTGATAGCATAGATGATGCAGGATCAATTCCAACAGCAGTCAATGCGGGATATCGTTTCGCGGTTGCAAGCATCACATCGCCTGTTCCGGTAGCAACATCTAAAAGTTTCAGTTGTTTTTTGTTCGGCAGTGCCGACACTAATTTTTTCCGCCAGTATATATCGCGACGACCGGAAAGCAGACGGTTCAGCAGATCATAACGATGAGCAATCCGATTAAACATACGTGAATTCTCATCGCCATGAAAAACCTGATCGGTCTTATTTTTTTTCTCTATTGTCACTAACGAAAACTCACTCATTTCATACCATACTATTTACCAATTTCACGGCCTGCAATATAGCCAGATTTCTTTCATTTTGAAAGAAAGAAGGTCGCTCGTTTAGTTCTTTACGTATCTGATTGCCTATAAACAAGTATCTACATACCTTACAAGGTAACATAAAAATAACCGAAGGGAGACCAATGAATTATAGACGTATGGGACGTACCGGCCTCAAGATTTCAGAGATATCAATCGGCGCATGGCTCACGTATGGCGGAACTGTCGCAGGCCAATCAACAAAGCCAATCATCGATTCCGCTATATCTGAAGGAGTAAACTACATCGATCTATCAGACATCTACTCCAAAGGAGAAGCAGAAAAAGTAATCGGTAAGATTATCAAAGATTACAAACGTTCTGACCTTGTGATTTCGAGCAAACTATTCTGGCCAATGAGCAAGAATGTAAATGATCGCGGGCTGAGCCGTAAACATATTATGGAGTCAATCGAAGGTTCCCTCAAGAGACTCGGAACAGACTATCTTGATCTGTACTTTTGTCATCGCTTCGACCCTGAAACTGAAATTGAAGAGACAGTCAGGGCGATGGATGATCTTGTACATCAGGGAAAGATTCTCTATTGGGGAACATCAGTCTGGGAGGCAGACCAAATAGAAACGGCTGTTTCAGAATCAAAAGCGTTCCAGTGTTATTGTCCTGTAGTTGAACAACCTCGCTACCATATCTTGGACCGCCATATAGAATCAGCAATTATGCCAGCTTGTGCTAATAATGGTATAGGACTGGTTGTCTGGTCTCCTCTTGGTCAGGGACTGCTCACAGGGAAATACAATGATGGGATTCCTAAAGATAGCCGTGGCGGAAATAGTATGTGGTTGAAACCTGATCTCACAGAAGAAAAAATCGAAATTGTCCGTAAACTTGGTGAGTTAGCAAAATCCATAGACTTAACAACTTCTCAACTTGCTCTCGCATGGATTCTTCGCAAAGAGGAAATCACCTGTGCTATTGTCGGAGCAACCAAACCTGAACATATCCTTGAAAGTGTCAAAGCATCTGGAGTCTCTCTGTCTGATGATATTCTCAAGGAAATCGATAATATTGTCGGTGACATTGCAACCGAGGAGATAGGATAAGCTCAATAGATTGTGGCTATTTAAATGGTGGAGGTAAACATGAAAACGGAGATGGCAGAACTAGTTCAAACATGGAAGGGAGAAGCTGAGACTACCAAAAAAGTCTTGGCAAATCTAACTGATACGTCATTGGGCACGAGCATTATAGATGGTCACCGTACACTCGGCAGGATGGCCTGGCACATAACGACTACTCTCCCTGAGATGTGTCAGGGGTTAGGGGTTACATTGCCAAAACCATTTGATATTTCAGCACCTGTTCCTGTATCTGCAGGAGAGATTAGCAAAGCATACAACGACCTTGCGGATACGATTATTGAAAAAGTTGAATCTTCGTGGGATGACACAATGCTAGCTAAGGAGGTGGAGTTGTATAATTTCAAACTGACTCGCAGACAATGGATAGATATTGTTATACGTCACGAAGTGCACCATCGTGGGCAAATGACTGTCTTGATGCGCCAAGCTGGGCTCGTTGTCCCCTCACTTTATGGTCCTGCCAAAGAAGGATGGGCAGAAATGGGTCAGGAACCACCTCAAATCTAAGTAATCAACTTGATGATATATTAACGGCTGATTGCATAACGCAATCAGCCGTCTTTTTTGTCAATTTATGTAGAATAACTCTATGGCGAGGTCATGATAAAGCCGTTGCTTCCAACAACTACCGCCTTGTCATTCCCAAATGTTACAGAATTGAGAAGAGGAATCAAACCACTCGCCCCTTGGTTCCAATTTATACCATCCTCAGAATATGCAGTAACCAAGACATTAAATGAACCCGTCAGTGTATCAACAACCTGCATCGCTCCCGCTGAAACCCATAGATCACCGGTATATACCACCGACTCAAGACTGTAGAGAATATTGACTGTATCGACATCCCAAAGAGTACCGTTGGTTGAATGCAAAGCAGTACCAATATCAGTTACCGCCATCAGGGTTGAACCAGACCACGCAATTGCTCGAATATTTCCTGTTACATTCGACGTTACCAAAGTCCATGAACTCCCGTCAGTCGATGTAAGAATAGTGCCGTCATCTCCAACGGCAACAAATTGGGTACCCATCCATGCCACACCAGCCAAAGGCTTTGTAACAGGGACGGTTGCAGTTGTCCAAGAAGTACCATCATTTGAAAAAACAATAGTTCCAAGATCACCCACTGCAACATATCTCGTACCTGAATAAGCAACAGCCTCAAGCGCAAGAGTAACCGTTGAGTTCTGGCTTTGCCAATTGATGGCATTGTTGGAAGTCGTAACTGCACCGCCTGCTCCGACAGCGACAAACATATTGTTACCATGTGTTATCCCAAGCAGATTGTCAGTAACACCCGATGGCCATGAGGTCCACACTATTCCGTCATCTGAACGGATTATTCGTCCTGAATCTCCCGTAGCGACAAAATTCGTTTGCCCAAAGGTAACTGCATTCAAGTTTTCGTTCGGTCCTGATGGTCGTGCAGTCCACGTTGCACCATCAGGTGAAGAGATAATCGTTCCGGTCAATCCGACAGCTATGAATTGTGAACCGTCATAGTATACGCGACGCAAGTGATCTGTATCACCCGTATAAGCAATTGTCCAGTCGATAGCATTCGGTGATGTAAGAATCCGTCCATTCTCTCCAACTGCAACATATTGACTCCCTGACCATGCCATACTAAAGAGTGACGCTCTTGATCCGCCTCCCCTGATCACAAAGGTCGTGTCATTAATCGCAGTCATGATTGTACCGTTTTGCCCGGCAATCACCAATAAAGAATCGGATTCCATAATGCTGTAAAAAACACCGGGAAGCCCCGTAATAAGCGTATCCCAGAGGACGCCATCATTTGACTCAAAGATTGCTCCGACCCCTGAAGTAAGAAAGCGAGTACCTGTCCAATGGAGACCATACAAGTTTTGTGAAGTAGGAGAATCTGCTTTTGTCCAGCTGGTCCCATCGTCAGAATACAAGATATTGCCTGATTGTCCGACAGTTACCCATCGTACATCTGATTTGGCAATCGAGTATAACCACCCTGACGTTAAGCCGGAATCTACTCGAATCCAGTTCAAACCATCACTTGAGTGCGTAATCAATCCGTTGCCACCGACCACAATGAATTGAGAAGTATCAGAAGCTATTCCGTAGAGATCTTCATCAAGTGGCAATTGCGATGTCCAATCCGCTCCATCAGTTGAACTGAGTATAACACCCGATTCACCTACTGCTATATATAACGTGTCACGGTGTGCAACGGAAAAAAGATATTCGGCCGTTCCTGCTGATTGTACAGTCCATTGAACTCCAGGGAGAACAACAGTCGTTGTTCCTCCGTCATCATCACCTCCACAACCTGTTAACATCAGTCCCAAACTGACTATAATCGCAAACGTAATTTGCTTTAGACTCATGATCTTATATCGGCTCTGCGCCATCAAATATCCCTTTCAATTATTTCTGTTTGTGCCATCTATGTTTACGTTGTAACCGAAATGACAGCACGGGTTCCGCCAAATATATAGGTATAGGTTCTGATGAACAATGAAAAAGCTGAACTATAGAATCAGGCAATATTACGGAGAAAAGAGAAGGACACCTCCCCCACCAACCGCTACAAACTGTCCCTCTCTCCATGCAACAGCATTAAGTTGGCGTGTCGTTCCCGATTGACGCTTCTGCCATGTAACCCCATTCTCAGATGTAAGAATCGTTCCGCCAACTCCAACAGCCACAAATAGATTGTCATTCGCAACAACATCCAACAAAGTCATCTCAGTACCAGACTCAACCATTTCCCAAACAATACCCGATCGAACAACAACAAAGCGAGTAGGCGCATCTGCTGTTCCGAGTGGATTTGAAATCGTAAGAGGTCCAGATTCCGCACCAATCAGTACTTCAACAACAAGTGATTCTGGAGACGCATAACGAACATTGGCAACAGTACCATTGAAACGTACCACATTGCCCATATCCCATGCTGTACAGCGGATAGAATGTTACCTTGTTGCCATTGGTTACATACGATCCCTCTGGATTATTATCAATTTGAAATGTCTCTTCTGAAAGACCATCCGGGTCGATAGGTGCAGAAAAATTCAGTCGTGAACAACTTTGCACGATAACAAAAATTAAGAGAACAGAGAGAATATGTATATAACAAATCCGCATTTATCCCATCCTCACAAATGCGTTTGAATGATTACTTCAATAAAAACCTATCACAATGAGTGATGAAATCCCTGCTTCACTGTGTGATAAAAATCATGATACCGGATTGGATTGGGATTCTTTAAGATTGCTCACCGTTGGTTATAGTACCCGGTTTAAGGATAATCCCCCGGTTTGTATGGCCGTCCATTCGAACTATCAGCGGTTCATCAAAATGTAGCAACCTCGTATACTCTCTTGACTCAACCTCTTTTTGCTCCGCTAACCAATCCCAATCGACAAAGCCTTCATTGGAAAAAGAATTAATTGTAAAATAACCGACCATAAATGATGTGATATTCTGAAAGAAATGGGTCCCTTGCGAAGGTACTACTTTGAAATCTTTAAACCCCGTCTCAACAATCACTCGTGCACCCGCTATCTCTTCCCACTTTACCGGGATTCCTAACCATGGATCAGCAGACCCCCATCCCCCAACACCAATAAGTAAATATGGTGTGTCATTTTTTATGAGTTGAGCATTGAATCCCGCTACTTCTTGCACAACTTGCAAGCTTTTCGATCGATCATAATTATGGTAATCGACCACAACAATATCTTGAATGACATCTATAAGTCCATTCCCCAAGATTTGTGGGGATTGACAAATCATATCTTCCTCTTTGAAATCTTCAATATGAAGATCCTCAGCTTCATGACAGCGAATCAATGGCCGTATCTGCAAGAAAGCGAACTCCTTCGGCTCACCGGGCGGAGGTAGCATATTAACAGCAAACTCTATCTCCACAGGAGAACTCATTCCCCAACTTCCCATATCTATAATCAACTCCAGTATCTCGGGAAGCGGAAAAATATTACTCTTCAAAATAGGAGCAAACGTAACTAATCTTGGCCCAACACGAGACAAGCCATCGGTTATAGCGTGGTTATCTATTGAGTATGTCGAACCGACATAAGCAAGTGAACCGTCGCGTTCTGCCACATCAAGTCCGTATTTTTTGAGTGGCATGACCCTGTTATGATCGACATCAGAATTGGGGTCCGATAGTTCAAGCGCGTAAAGCTCTTTCTGTGAATAACGCATCGCATCATCAACGTCAGAAAATTGGCTTAAATGCTTTGGATATTTCGGACTAAAACGAATAACCCGATCCCCTTCAATAACTGTATCACCCAAACCAAGAGCAACCGAAACAATCCCGTCAGCGGAACTCATTGGTGCAATCGGATAAAAATTATGTGATCGCGCAACACCGGAAAAATCAGGGTAGAACCGTTCTTCATGTTGGGTACCAACGAGCTTCTGCACGATAACCGCCATCTTTTCTTCCTCAAGTCGATACGGAGTAGCACGAATATACGATTTTGTGTGATATGAAAATGTGGAAGCATACACTCGCTTTATGGCACTAATGAGTTCAATCAACCGTGTTTCGGGATCATGGTGATTGTTCGGGATCATGAATGTCCCATAGATTCCCGCAAATGGCAGGTAGCGTGAATCTTCTAACAGCGAAGACGACCTTATCGCTAATGGTTCATGTATTAAGTCGAGAAGAGATTTCAGTTTTTCCGTTATATCTATCGGGAACTCCGCCTCCAAGAAACGTTTGATTATCTCAGAATCATCCTGAGATTCAATAGCAAATTCACGGAGGTTATTGTCATCCATAAATGCATCAAAAATATCAGTACCGAGCACGACTGTCGGTGGGACAAATATTCGTACTCCTTTGAATCGATCACTAATCTTGAAAGTATTTATCAGAGAGTTCGCAAAACCGAGCCCACGTGCCTTTCCGCCTAACGACCCTCCGCCAATTCGGGCAAAACCTGAGGTCGTTTCAAATGTATTTGGATCAAAATCAGTAATGTTCCCTTGGCTTCGTTCCTGTCGATAGGTCTTAAGGTAACGTATCAGTCCGTTGCGAAGATCGGCCACAGAAGAGTAGTCAGAAACTTTGGCAGGGCGTAATTTATACGCCAACCAAAACTCAGTTCTTGCTTTCAACCAACGAGAAAAATGGTTCCTTTCGGCATGATAGAGAAGCGATGCTTCGGGAATGTCACGCAGGCGATGCTCTAGTTGTTTCAAGTTCTCTGCACGACCTACTTCTGTCCCATCTGGAAGTTGGAAGACAAAATCTCCAAAAGCAAAGTTTTCAATCATGAAACGCCTTACTTTTTTGTGTAGTGTCGATGATGTCTTTAGCAAAAATGCCACACCAAGACGTTCAGCGGCTTGTTTCTGCCTTTCTGAATCAGATTGTAAAAGAATAGGAACATCAAAATGTGATGATTTTACTTCACGTGCAAAATCAATACCAGCATTTGGATCAGATTTTCCATTGCGAGGAAAATCAATATCTGAAATTACTCCTAAGATAAACTCTTCATACGTCTTATAGTAGTCCCATGCTTCTTCGTACCCACTACATAGAATGATCTTTGGTCGCGCTCGCATTCGAAGCAGTTTGTGAGGAAGGTTGACCCCCTCAGAAATCAGATTATGATGGTGACGAAATAGTTCATCATATATCATCGGCAAGTATGAAGAATAGAAATGGATATTATCTTCAATAAGAATAATTGTCTGTACACCGACTGCTCTGGTATCATGATCAAGATTTATACGATCTTCAACATATTTAATAATCGCAATGAGAATTCTAAAATCACCCTGCCATATAAATACTTTCTCAAAAATAGAGAGATCGTGCTGATTGATTGTCTCTGCCAACTCACGGGTTTCAAAAGTCAAAAGAATAACAGGTGTCGTTTTCTCTAGTTTACGTATTCTCTCGGCAAACTCCACAGCGTGCATATCACCTAAGTTCAGCGTAACAATAATAAGGCCAAAACGATCATCTGCCTGCATCAAGTTGAGAGCTGTTTTGCCAGTCGAAACGCGAGTAATATTGGGAGCTTGTGTAAGATTGAGTTCATGATAGACCGACATGATCATCTCATGCAACTGCCCATCCTCTTCAAAGGTAAATGAATCGTACAGACTCGAAACAAGGAGTACATCACGGATGCGATATCGCATGAGATTTTGGAATTCATGAAAACGAATTGCATCGCCATGATCGGCTAATAGTTCCTGAAATTCTGACAAACCGGACTCCAATTCTTAGCAGTTAAACACGTCACATGTTGGTGATCCTGTTAGCTATCAATATAAAAACGGAGCGGTCAAAAACCACTCCGTTTTTTTCAAAAGATGTCAGACAAAGTTAGATAATACCTTGATCTATCATCGCATCCGCAACTTTGAGGAATCCAGCAATGTTAGCACCATTGACATAGTTTCCTTCATAGTTGAAGCGTCCAGCGGCATCAACGCAGGAAGCGTGGATATCCTTCATGATAAGACGCAAGCGGTTGTCAACTTCTTCACGAGTCCAGCTGTAACGCATTGAGTTCTGTGCCATTTCAAGGCCGGAAACCGCAACACCACCCGCATTGGCAGCTTTGCCGGGACCGTAGAGAATACCTTTGTCGAGGAAGAGTTTTACACCATCAGGAGTAGTCGGCATATTCGCACCTTCACTGACGACATATACACCGTTATCAAGCAGATTCTGAGCGTCCTTGAGATTCACTTCATTCTGAGTTGCACTTGGGAAAGCACAGTCAGCTTTATGATTCCAGAGAGGATTAGATTCTGCGGCAGGATCTATCGGCGTAAAGACAGCTTTTGGATATTTCTCAACATACTCTTTAATACGTCCACGACGATTATTCTTTAAGTCCATGACAAATGCGAGCTTCTCACGGTCGATTCCTTCTTCATCATAGATATAACCGCCAGAGTCGGACAGAGTAAGAACTTTACCACCAAGATCAAGAATCTTCTCAGTAGTGTATTGAGCAACATTACCTGAGCCGGAAACAAGACAAGTCTTGCCTTCCATGGTTTCATTTCGTGTAGCAAGCATTTCAGCTGCAAAGTACACAGCGCCATACCCCGTTGCTTCAGGGCGAATCAAAGAACCACCCCAGTTGATTCCCTTACCGGTCAATACACCGGTGAACTCATTACGAAGTTTACGGTATTGACCAAAGAGGAATCCAATTTCACGACCACCAACACCGATATCACCTGCTGGTATATCTGTATTTGGGCCAATATGGCGGAATAATTCTGACATGAAAGACTGACAGAAACGCATCACTTCATTGTCGCTCTTTCCTTTTGGATCAAAGTCAGAACCACCTTTACCGCCACCCATAGGCAGAGTAGTCAAAGAGTTCTTGAAAACCTGTTCAAAAGCAAGGAACTTCAGGATACCGAGGTTGACTGATGGATGAAAACGAAGACCGCCTTTATATGGTCCGATCACGCTGTTCATCTCAATACGGAATCCGCGATTGATCTGCACTTCACCCTGATCATCCATCCATGGCACACGGAACATGATTACGCGCTCAGGTTCAATGATACGCTCGATGATTTTGTTAGAACGATATTCCGGATGACGATCCAGAACAACCACTAATGATTCAACAACTTCTTCTACAGCCTGATGGAATTCAGGTTCTGATGGGTTCTTGGCTTTTACATTAGCCATAACATCATGAACGAATTCAGGCTGGGCACCTGTTTTTTTGGTTTCGGTTTCGGTTACAGACATGAGATCACTCCTGGTTATGTCAGTCTTTTCTTCGCTTCCAATCTTGAAATTGTATTGTACAACATGACCGACTTGTTCAGTTTATATATCGGTTAAATATGAAAATGGACTATAAATCCGACAATGGGTAGAACTCTGTATTTTACTGGAAGAGTGTAAGATAGAAGGGATTACAACCCTGAAAATGGAAGCAATACCCCCTACAACTGGATGATGCCGTTACGGATGCAGTATTTGACTATATCTGTAACATTCTTGGCATTGAGCTTTTTCATCAATGATGCTCGATGAGTTTCTGCCGTCTTTGGGCTGATATTGAGCACTTCGGCGGCTTCTTTAGTCGAGTAGCCGTCAGCTAACAGGCGTGCAATCTCTCTTTCGCGATGTGTGATAACTCCACCGGGACGCTGAGATTTTAGAATAGGTTTGACAAATTCGGCAACCTGATCATAACTCACAGGTTCAGAAAGATAATATTCCCCACGTGCGGCTAATAATACCGCCTGAGCAATTTGAGTAAAGTCACATTCCTGTGAGATAAAACCACGTGCGCCTGAACCAAATGCGAGACGCATTTCTGCTTCGGTTGGTTCTCGACTGTAAAGAACTACTTCAGTTTTTGATGCGTGCATTCGTACACGTCGAGTGACTTCATCTGATTCAAGACCATGTAAATCAATATTGGCTAAGAGAACATTTGGAGAAAGACGGTATACTGCGTCAATGGTCGTCTCTCCTGTATTTGTCTGAGCCATCACAATAAAGCGAGGATCTTGCTCAAACAGAGCGACAAGCCCTTGACGAAACAATTGATGGCTGTCAGCCAACAGTAAACGAATTGGTCGGTTCGGCATTTTATCTCCTCAGTAGAGGATACACAAGTGCAGTCAAATTGCCAAATCGTTTCTCACTAACATATCAAACTTATTGTGAATTTGTATGTACAATATCAACTGCCTAAGAAAAGACCGGACAAAAAGCCCGGTCCATAGTTTCATTTCTTAATAGTCGCTATTGTTAACAGAATATGTAACCTATTTCTAATCAGGTTCCTATGTCCCAACTCGCTAGGTATTTCTTCTGTTCGGCAGTCAGTTTATCAATGCTAATCCCCATAGATTTGAGTTTTAGTGATGCTATTTTTGCATCAATTAGCTCAGGCACGACATATACTTGATGTTTCAGCTTCTTGTAATTGGTCATGATATATTCAGATGCAAGTGCCTGGTTAGCAAACGACATATCCATAACCATCGCAGGATGACCTTCAGCCGCTGAGAGATTGATCAAACGCCCTTCACCTAAGATCATGATACGTTTGTTACCAAGAATGTACTCTTCTGTGTGTGGACGTACGAGACGTTTCTTCTTGCTCGCTTTCTCAAGAGATTCAATATCAAGCTCGACATTGAAATGACCTGAATTACAAACAATCGCACCGTCCTTCATCTTCTTGAAGTGCTCCAAGCGGATTACATGAATATCTCCTGTCACCGTCACAAAGAGATCTCCAATTGTGGCCGCTTTTGACATCGGCATCACTCGGAATCCATCCATCGCCGCCTCGATACCTTTGACAGGATCGACTTCGCAAACAATCACATTCGCACCCATTCCTTTGGCTCTGTCGGCCAGTCCACGTCCACACCAGCC
>JAJRUL010000159.1 GCA_024277795.1 Candidatus Zixiibacteriota bacterium | reverse complement strand
TTGTTAATTCCGTTTGTCCTTCTGGCTTATGTTTTTGCTATGTTGCTTGGATTTGTATCTTTCGGACAAAGGATCGGGCGTAAGGTTGCAGAAAAATATCTTGGAAGTCGTAAAGGGGAGCTGTTCAACGCATTTGTCGGGACTTTTCTATTGATGTCGGTATGGATAATTGTTGCTTTGCTCGATGCCCACGGGGGAGAGACAGGGGGAGTATTTGCTGGCGTTCTAGCATTTTCCGCCGGTGTTTTTTCGTTCTACGCCTGCCTTTCAGGGATTGGTGCGGCAATTTTGACTCGTTTCGGTTTTAAGACATATGTGATGTGGCATAAGCGATCTACTCAAACGGAGGCCCCTGCCCCTGCACCACCTCCATTGCATGATGTGCCACCTGTTACTGCTCCTGTTGATCAATCAAAAGAATCTGATCAATCAGACGAATCAAAATAGTCTAAGTATCGTATACGTCTACTAAGATAGTATTACATCAATAATATATTATTTTGGAGGATAGTGATGTATAGACCTAGATTTTGGATGGGATGCAGTCATCTGCTTGTTGCGCTGATGGTCGTCACTACTGTTTCTGCACGTTCGATGCATGAGCAGAAAAAGATCGATCCTGATGGGGCAAAGAGGTTAGAAGTTGAGTTTAACTTTTCCGCAGGGGAATTGAGAATGGATGCAATAGATTCTAAGACTGTGGCAGATATAGATATTACATATGATGATCGTCAAAGTGATGCTACGGTCGAATATGAGGTTGATGGTGGGGTTGGTCGGTTATTTCTTGAGTCGGAGCTAAAGAAGAAGACGAGTTTTGATACGGATGATAATGAATGGTCAGTCGGTTTATCATCCCGCTATCCAATGTCAATGGATTTGAACTTAGGGGCTTCTGATGCTGAGCTTGAACTTGGTGGATTGCAGATAGAGCAGTTCAAGATTGATGTAGGTGCGGCATCATGTCACATAGGTTTTACAGAGCCAAATCCGGTACGTATGGAACGATTTTCTGTGGAAGCAGGGGCATGTTCTATCGAGATGTCAGATATTGGTAATGCCAACTTTGAATCTTTTGAACTTGAAGGTGGGGTTGGCTCTTTTGATTTAGATTTTCGTGGTGACTATACAGCTGAATCGTCTATTGAGCTTGAAATAGGAATAGGATCAGCTGATATTACACTTCCCCGAGGTATTCCAGTCAGAATAGAAGTTGATCGTGCACCATTTCTTTCATCAGTTGAGTTTCACCGTGGGGATGTTGATGAAATAGATGATGATATTTACGAATCCGCTGATTTTGAGAGTGCAGATGTCAGGATTATTATGAAGATTGAAGTTGGTCTCGGATCGGTGGATATTACTTGGCGACGTTGACTTTCAATATTTCTGAAAAAAAGAGTAGGAAAGTGAAACTTACAGTTGTAAAAACTTGCTGAGGGTTTGATTCTTTCTGTACCTTCATTTATTGAGGAGAGCGTTGATAACCTCCTGAGTCGTTGTGTCGGGTTTTTGATCTGCCTTGGCGGGTTATAATTTGACACGTACGCGTGTACCAGATAAAGGAAACAGGTCACACAGAATAGTAAAGTAACTTTGTAAGACCTGTTGAACTAGCCGTCAGTACTTTTTCAACGCTCCCATTAAGCTATTGGTTTATTGTAGATCTTTCGGATGGAACTGATAGCACTTTTGAGCGTTAGAATGGGGAAACTGAAGGAGAACAGATGATAGCCCGTTTCTTATTTATTTTTTTTCTGGCCACAACGATTCAAGCCGTTACTCCAGTTGATTCTACTCTGCAACACCAGATTTATTATGCCCGGGATAGAGTGATGCCTGCTTTAGTGCATATTCAGCCGGTTATAAAGAATTATGATACTGGGGAGCTTGAAAAGCAGGCTGTGATCGGCTCGGGTGTGATTTTTCATAAAGATGGTTATGTTGTAACAAATTATCATGTTGCTGGAAAAGCGGAACGAATAATCTGTACACTCAATGATCGGGAGCAAGTCCCCGCAACGTTTGTTGGCGGTGACCCTATGACTGATGTTGCAGTTATCAAATTGGACCTTTCAGATTATGAACCAGAATTGCATATTGCAGATTTTGGTAATTCTGATTCTGCTCAGGTCGGTCAATATGTTTTGGCGATGGGGTCTCCGTTGTCGTTATCCCGCTCAGTTTCTGCTGGAGTGATTTCGACAAAAGACAGATACTTTGGATCAGAAGTGCGTCTTCCAAGCGGGGAGAGAACAGGGCGGTACAATCTCTGGTTACAGACAGACGCGGCAATTAATCCTGGAAACTCCGGAGGCCCGTTGGTAGACCTGAGTGGACGGGTCGTTGGGATCAATTCCCGTGCTACAATGTTTGCCAATAATATAGGTTTTGCGATTCCGATTAATATTGTCAGGTCTGTGACATCTGCGATACTCAAGGATGGGGAGGTTGTCAGAAGCTGGATAGGGTTGCATTGTCAGGCACTTCAGGAACTTGAGGGTTATTTTAAGGCAGGTCGAGACAATGGGGTTTTGATTGCGTCTATCGATCCGGGCTCTCCTGCGGATATTGCTTTCTTAAAGGCGGGTGATATTATTCTCGAATTGGATGGGGAGCCAGTTTCTGCACGATTTGTCGAAGAGGTGCCTCTTTTCTACAGTAAGATTGCTAAAGTAACTCCCGGTACTGAAATAACGTTGAAAGTATTTCGCGATGGAGAGGAATATCCTGTCAAAGTTGTTACTCGACAGTTAGGTGATCTCCAAGGTGAAGATTTTGAAGCGGCGAAATGGGGTTTTACCGTTAAGGCGATAACACGACAGATGCAAATAGACAACTCGCTTGATGATACGCTTGGTGTGTTGGTTACGGGGGTGAAGCGTTCCGGTTCAGCGGGTGGGCTTGATGGACTCAGGCGGGGTGATGTTATTTCGAAGATCAACAATGTTCGTGTGAATGGACTATCTGTGTTTGCCGCTCTATATGCTGAGTTAAGTAAAGACAGACGAGTAATGATTCAGACAAATCGCAACGGGGCGATTCGTTATATGGTCTTGAAGATTGAAGAAGAGGAAAAGGTTAATGAATAAACTCTCTCGCTCCCGATCCTATTATCTGATTGCGACATTTGTTCTAATACTCTTTAGTGCTGGGTCGTTGTTTGCACAGAATTTTGATTTTGAGAAACTTGAGGAAAAGACCCAGCGTTTTACTGTCATAGTAGACCTCAAGATTGAGATGGCATTCGGAGTTCATACTTCTGAGCAGACTGACAGGCTTCTTGGGACTATTGTTGATGAGAATGGTTTGATTATTTTTGACGGAACCGCATTACTTGGTGATCAGTCTATACCCGGTTTGTCGGGGATGTCGGTCAAAATCACACCTATTCGTATCGATGTTACGACTATGGACGGACAAGAATATCAAGCTGACTATATTGGAAGTGATCGTTTTACTAAGTTAGGTTTTGCCAGAATTCGCGGTGAGGGGAAGAGCTTTGAATTTGTAGAATTTCAATCGGAAAACAACATCAAGCCCGGTGATTGGTTAGCATTATATATGTTGCTTCCTGAATTCATCACCCCTCCACTTGCTGCTGATATCGGAATGGTCTCAACTGTGATAACATCTCCTGAACATTTCCCGCTTACTGTCGGATTTAACGCTACTCAAAAGGCGGCTGTTCTGTTCAATGAAGAACTTAAACCGATTGGTATTTTGGGAGCATTGGTTGATCCTGGTAATGCTACGACTGACAGCAACGGTATGCTTGAATCTTTCGGTCAGTTTCGAATGCCACTGCTTGGATTGCTCTCAGTAAAGCGTTTGCAAGAATTGATAGCAGACCCGCCCAAGAAAGGGGCAACAGATCGTGCATGGTTGGGGATATCTCTGCAGGCTCTGACTGATGAGTTATCTGATTTTTGGGGGCTTCATGTTCCCGGTGGGATAATTGTCAACGATATTGTTAAGGGATCTCCAGCGGAAAAAGCAGGTTTGGAAGTTGGTGATGTTATCTATGCTATCAATGGTGATACACTTGAAGTGAACAAGGATGAAAAAATCTCTCTATTCCAGCGAGTTGTCGTTGAATTGGGGCCAGGGGCTGATCTTGAGCTTAGTGTCCTTAGGCCTGAAGGATCAAGTTGGAAAGAGCTTTCTCTTTCTGCATTACTTGAAGCGGCACCATTGGCGGCCTCTGATGCACCTGACTATGATATCGACGGTCTTGAGTTTAAAGTACGATCACTTGTTTTTTCTGATTTCATGAGACTTAATCAGGAGCCTGATAATTTTACCGGGGTTGTAGTATCAGAGATAAAATTGGGTGGACCTGCGGAAGTCGGTGGACTTAGAATAGGTGATGTTATACAAAAAGTTGGTGACACAGAGACACGTTCTCTGGAAGATATGATTGAAACGATGAACAGAGTTGAGCTTGAGAAACCATCTGAAGTGATATTATTTGTTTGGCGACAGAATAAGACTATGTTTATCAACCTCAAGTCAGCATGGAACTAGTTACAACCAATTGGTAACCAGTAAAAGAATTTAGCAAGCAAAAAGAGTCTTCATCAGGAGGCTCTTTTTTTCTACCTTTAGAGTGATGATGTTTGCAAAAGTGCAAGCTATTGCTATATTATACGTGCAGTCTTATGCATATATGTAGTGCATTATTTTTCAACAGGCGATATGTTTGTGCTGTAAGGTGAAGTATAATAATATCTTAGGGTAGTATAGATTGTCGGGCGTTCTGGTAGAAAAACTCTTAATCATGTATAGTTAATCGGCACACTCTTTGCCTTAACTGCCTGTGCATCGATGATGCTCGATCAGATGATCGAAAATGAGAGAAAGAAAAGAAGGTGTTTGTTAACGAAAGGAAAGCGCATATGAAGCCAAATGTTAAAGTAGTTATCTGGATGATGCTTCTGGTGCTGATTGTTGCTACTCAGACTTTTGCCTATACAGGTATAGTTTCAATTGATACCGTGTCTGCTCAGGCAGGCCAGAAGATTATAGTGCCGATTCGGTTGTCGAACTCGGATCAGCCAATTTCTGGGATCAGTATACCATTGAAGATAATGAGCCCATATTTGACTGTTGACTCAGTTTCATTCTCTGGGGCAGTAAAACCTGCCGATTTTGTAGGATATGTATATCCTACAGGTGCTATTGGTGATACGGTGGAAGTGACCTACTCACCATCTTTTACTTTCCCGATTCCTGTAATGTCAGTTAATAGTGGTTTGATTGCAACGCTACATATAACTGTCTCTTCATCAACTCCTGCCGGTTTTATTCCGATCGATTCTATTTCAATCGATACATTTATCAGTGATGGTGGCCCTTCTAATGTACGCTATTGGAAGAAGGTTAATGCTACTGATAATCTTGGGAATACAATACTTCCCGGTTTTATAGGTGGTGGTGTTCAGGTGAGAATGCCTACTGATATAGGTGATGATAATCCAAATGGTTTGCCGACAGGTTTTGGGCTTTCACAGAACTATCCAAACCCGTTCAATCCAGCTACTCTTATAGAGTTTGCTTTGCCTAAGACTGGTAATGTCAGACTTGAAGTATTCAATATTCTGGGACAATCAGTATCTATACTGATAGATAGAAAGCTCGAAGCAGGACATCATCAGGTAGAGTTTGATGCCTCAAAACTGCCTTCAGGAGTTTACTTCTATCGTCTGTCACATCTGTCAGGGGTTGAGACTAAGAAAATGACTCTTGTGAAGTAAGAGTTGTAGAGATATTGCCGATTATAACAGGGATAGCGAAACAATCGCTATCCCTGTTTTTTTATTATGGAGAGAAGATTTTTATGTCGCAGGCAGTAGCTCCCGCTAAAAAAGTAGTCAAATTTGGTGAGTATGTTCTAACCGGAAAAATAGGGCAGGGCGGTATAGCCGAAATTTATAAAGGGTATCAAGAGTCTCTGAATCGGGAAGTAGCGATTAAGGTTCTTTCGACGAAGTTGACTTCAGATGAAGATATAGTCCGTCGGTTTGAAAGAGAATCGCTCGTAATTGCTCGGTTGAATCACCCGAATATCGTACATATCATTGATAAAGGGACGGCGGGAGGTCGATATTATTTTGTTATGGATTATATTGACGGGACCTCTCTTCGTGAGGTAATCGACTCAGACCGTATCGAATTCAGAACCAAGATTGAGATGATTGCACAGGTGTGTAAAGCACTCGATTATGCGCATAAAAATGGTGTAATTCACAGAGATATCAAGCCTGCTAATGTTTTGATAGATCGTCAAGGGAATGCCTTGGTTGCAGATTTTGGTATTGCTCAGATCGTCGGCACCCCTGAGGCTGAAATGACTGCTTCGGATGTTATTATGGGGACTCTCTCTTATATGTCGCCAGAACAGAAAGTCAGTTCGACTAATGTTGATCAAACTACAGATATTTATGCGGTCGGTGTGATACTTTATGAGATTTTGACGGCTAAAAAACCGTTGGGAAGTTTCAAGTTGCCTTCTGAGCTTAATCCCCAAATAGGGACAGCTTTTGACAATATTATTACAAAATGTCTGGCTCAAGAGGCAAGTGACAGGTACCAGACAGCGGTTGAGTTAAAGGATGCTATTCTCGATGCTATCGGAGGTCAGTCAGGCGGATCCGATCCGAGTAAGATGGATGTGTCAGGTTCAGAGTCTTTTCTTGGTAAATGTCGTTACATGGACACTATTCGAGAGACGAATTACAGCTCAACAATTCTCGTAGAAAACCGTGTGACAAAGAAATTGTATGTTATCAAGCGCCATGCTAAAGGTGAAGACGGGAAGAAGGAAGCAAAATTACTTTCCTCGATGAAGCATGATAACATAATTAATATCCTTGGTGCGGGAAATGATAAGAATGGAACTGTTATAATCTCTGAATATGCGCAGGGAGGTTCACTTGCAGATCGCATGGTTCGCACGTATGGTTGGGAGAAAGCTTTTGAGATAATCAGGCAGGTAGCATCAGGTCTTGATTTTGCTCACAAGAATAACATTCTGCACGGGAATTTACGTCCTTCAAACTTGCTCTTTGATGCGAATGAAGTGGTAAAACTGACAGATTTTGCAATGCCTCCGCATTATGATGACCGTAAGAAGAGAAACTGGTACAGCCCGCCTGAGAGGAAGAAATCCAGGGCGGGAGATATTTATGGTATGGGCGTTGTGCTACATCAGTTGCTCGTTGGTAGGACTCCTGTGTATGATTCAGGGAACAATCTGATCGTTGACAGTCTTCGGGCTGAACTTCCTGACGAATTAGTAGAGATGATTGGCAAGATGCTCGCTATTCGTGTGTCGCGTCGGTATCGGTCGTGTGAAGAGTTCCTTCTTGATTGGGAAGATTACGAACGTCAACGTGAAGAAGAAAAACGCAGAAGAGCACTTGCTAAACCTGTTGTTCAAGAAGATACGAGAAAGACAGTGCCTCTCTGGTTATTGGTGGCGACAGCGTTTGGGGTACTTTTTATTGTCGGAATGGTTCTATTTTTTACAGGTTATTTCGGTTGAATGTAGTTGATTCTTGTGACGACTTGTTCCGTAGCGCGATCTATCGTATTATATTCATAACAACACGAAACCGTAATACGATTGACTCACTATGTCTGAGACGAGCCGTGATAATTATAGACCTCTCTTTTTTCTCTGCTACTATGTTTTCGTTGCGCTGAATGTTCTTGGTGATTTGTTTGTATCAAAATACTGGTTTGCTTTCAGTTTTGGTTCATATCTACCTGTAACATCACGATGGATTCTGATTCTTTTTGCTATATTGATACCGCCTCTTGTATTGATTTTCAATAGACGTACAAAGTCAGTAGATAGTTCAAGTATTATGGAGGGCAACTACGAGAAGCTTGCTACAATGATCATTATCATTGCAGTTGCTGTCTTATTCTATTTGTTGAGAGCGAAGGGGTTTTACCTTGGAGATGGTGAGTCATTACTTGCTTCGGTAGCATCAGCAAATCCGATAATCAAGACTCGTGAGATTGGTGAATCACTTGTACATGTTTGGTTTAGTCGATTACTTGGTGGTCCAAATGAACAGTCTGCATTATTGAGTTACCAGATTCTTTCAATTGTTAGCGGTCTGCTGTTTCTTATTACAGTTTTTCTTCTCAGTAGAAAGCTGTTCGATTGTTATTTTGAGAGATTATTATTTGTGGCTTTATGGGTATCTGGGGGATTTTCTCTTCTGTTTTTCGGTTATGTAGAGAACTATTCGATTCTTGCATTTGGTGTCGCTCTGTTCTCTATAATTGGGCTATTGGTTATGCGTGGTGAGCTCTCTCGATTGTGGATTCTCCCTGCTTATACTTTCGCATTGTTTATGCATGGTCTTGCTTTGACGCTTACTCCCGCATTGCTGATTGTTCTTTCATATCGGACGAGCGTTTTTATGAGGATCAGAAGTGTACCACGATCTGTTCAATATGTAGCAGGTCTCTTTCTTATTATAATAGGTGTACTACTGTTCCAATATCTATCTGCTAGGAGCTTCTTTTTCCGTTTTGCTTTTGTGCCACTTTTCGAAAACCGCTTTACGGTTGGTCATTATACTTTATTCTCACTCCGTCATATTACAGACGTGATTAATGTAACAGTATTGCTTGTGCCAGCAATTGTGTTTGTACCACTTTTTAGACTTCAAAAACTCAAGGGCAGAGTTTTTGAGGCTTCTGAAAGAATCTATCTGTTGATATTGAGCCTTTCAGTTCTATCCGTCCCGTTTTTGCTGGATCCGAAACTGGGGATGCCGAAAGATTGGGATCTGTTTGCCTTTGCTGGTATACCTGTAGGACTGTTTGTTTCTCTCCTGATAGTGCGATCCGCATCCAAACGAATGGGTATGTATATTGTTCTATTGGCTATCTGTTTGAATATTTTCTTTTTGAGTGGGCGTGTATTGGTCAATCATAGTGAAGAGTCTGCTTTTGAACAATTCTATGATTACTATTATTTTGATCCTTTGCTGAATCAGAATTCTTTTTTTCAGATAATTGATTATTATCGCGAAGCGGGTGATGAGATGAAAGTTATTGTGGAGCAGAACAAATGGGGGGAGATAAATCCGTCATGGAAGAGTAATAGAGATGGGCAGAAAGCATTGTCTGAGGGTCGTTTTCGTGATGCAGTCGACATCTTTAAGAAAACAATCAGGCAAAATCCTGCTAGTCCATCAGGTTATTCAAATATTGGTGCGGCCTATTTGTCGTTAGGTATATTTGATAGTGCCTTAGTATATTGTTTGATTGCACGCGGGATGAATCCATACAACCCTAGAGTTAATCATGCCTATGGAATGCTTCAGATACGACTTGAGCATTATGATGAGGCTGAAAAGGCATTGAAAATGGCAACTGCGATTGATCCAAGTTTGCAGGAGGCATATCAGGGGTTAATGACTCTTTACGGGAAGACAGGTCGTATTGATGAGTATTTCAATGCACTTGAGTCAGCCGTGAAGCTAGGGGGGGCACCGGCATATTCATATCGGCGACTCATTGAGCACTTTCTCAAGAACAATGACTATCAGAAGTCTCAGGTGTATATGAATCAGTTAAAAGCGTTTCCTGATCAGAGAGGATATATTGATACGCTGATAATGTTATTTCCACGGCTTCAATAGCAGATAATAGAAAACGATCGGGTTGTTTTTCCCGATCGTTTTTATCAGTAGCGTTTCGATGATTTTAAATCATCTTGTAGATAAAACCGATACCAAGAGTCTCTTTCAACTGACCCTTAAGGCTTTGTTGTTTTTCATAGATCAACTGCATATAGAGATTCACTGCAATTATCTTTGAGAGTTGTGCTGTAAAAGTATTCTCAAAATTAACATCAACTGCTTTCCAGTAGTTTTCTGCAGGTGTGTTTACTACGGCATCTTTTTCTGAATAGAATAGTGCTTTGTACAGAGTGAGTTTTGAGGTCAATCTCAATATCTCATTGAAAGTTAACAGGAGATCGGAGACAGACTCGAAACCGCCGTCAGTAGATGTGACGGATTCTGTAGTCAGTGTTACAGTATCCGTGATCTCGGTCGATCTGATTTGTCTGAATCCAAAACCGAATCTCGTTACGAACAAATCATTATCCTTTCGGTAGAACTCCTTAGCAATACCTGCTGACTCAGTAATCTTCATTGGACTCAGGTACCGCTTTTTGATATCTACTGACGCATCAACAAATTGAGATTGCACTCTAACGGCTGAATACGGGTCAACAAATTTGTGGAGGGTAAACCGTCCAACATTTTCCCAGTCAATCAGATCGGTTGATTTCTTCGGTTTACTCCAATTGTTGTCATCATCTTGTTGGATTGTTTGACCAAAAGAGAGCTTAAGTGTAGACCGAAACTTGATCCATTCTCTGAGTTGGTTTTCTGCGGAGCCGTTTAGATTTGCAACCCAGTTGACAGAACCGTTCTCTCCTCCTGTCCATGAATTTGAGTATGCAGTTTGTGTTGTTGTAACATCAACTACTACCGATTTTTGCCAGCCTGTTTGTGTTGTGTCATCTTGAGCATAGACACTCATTGAAATACATAGAGAAAGGAGGCAAAGTGTGTTTGCGAATAGTTTTGTTTTTTTCATTGCCATACCCCTTCTTAGCTTGTTGTGGCCTGATGCATATGGACATCCTGCTGTGGGAAAGGTATAGAAATACCTTTGTTATCGAATGTTAATTTAACCGTTTCCGTCATATCGAAGAAAACTCCCCAGTAATCTTCTTTTTTCACCCACGGACGAACAACAAAATTAACTGAGCTATCGGCTAATTCGGATACTGCTACCATTGGAGCAGGATCTTTCAGTATTCGATTATCTTCAGCCATAATTCTTTCGAGTATCTCTTTCGCCTTTTTGATATCATCACCATAACCGATACCGAAAACCATATCAATCCTGCGAGTATCCATTGCCGAGTAGTTGGTAATTGTATCACCAGTAATTTTGCTGTTAGGAATTATGATTTTTTTGTTGTCAGGGGTTGTCATGATGGTAACGAAAATACCTATTGAGTCAACCGATCCACTTGTACCACCAGCTTCGACATAGTCACCAGTTTTGAATGGTCTAAAAATGATAAGCATTACGCCCGAAGCAAAGTTTGATAGTGAACCCTGCAGGGCAAAACCGACCGCCAAACCTGCGGCACCGATAATTGCAACGAATGAAGTTGTTTCAACTCCGAGAGTCCCGAGTGCAGCAATGACGACAAAGATCATCAAAGCAGTTCGGGTAAGTGAATATACGAATTTTGTCAATGTAGCATCTGTCCCTGCACGGTCCATCAGCTTTCGTACCATTGAGGACAGAATCCCCACGATAATTCGTCCGATAAAAAGAATTGCAATCGCACCAATGATCTTGAGCCCATACTCCATTGCAAACGCTTTAATCAGTTCTGTTGCTTGTTCCATTTGTTTTCCTCTATTCTCTTTTCTTTTTAGGTAATATGCTGTTATTGATTGTTATCACTATATTGATTCCTGCCCTCTGTGGCGTGATAAGATGCAGTTATATGATGATAATGTGGGACTTAGTAAGATTCTTTTTCTGAGGGGAAATTGCCTGTTTTGACATCTTCCATATATTGCTCTACTGCTGTTATTATGTTTTCGGTTAGGTTAGCGTACTGGCGAAGGAATTTAGGGCTGAATCCGTCATCTTTAAGCCCTAACATATCGTTGGTAACTAATACTTGTCCATCACAAAACGGACCTGCTCCGATTCCTATTGTTGCGGTTGTATCAAGAGATTCAGTAATTTCTTTCGCAACGTCTGACTCCATAAGTTCCAGAACAATGGCAAAACATCCTGCCTCTTGCAATGCCAGAGCAGACTCCTTAAGATAGTTTCGAGATTTTTCAACACGACCTTGCACTTTTGGTCCGCCGAAGCGATGGATAGATTGTGGTGTAAGTCCAACATGCCCCATGACGGGGATGCCACACTCGATGACTCTGGTGATTGTATCAACCATTTCAAGTCCGCCTTCAATTTTCACCGCCTCAGCTGATCCCTCTTTGAGGAATCGTCCCGCATTCTTGATTGCGGTTTTAACAGATGGTTGAAACGATAGGAAGGGCATATCACCAACAACGAGTGCCTTGGATGTTCCGCGTGAAACGGCTGATGTGTGAGCAATCATGATATCCATAGTCATTGGAATTGTTGACTGATACCCATGAAGAACATTTGCGGCCGAATCCCCGACGAGGATTATATCAATCCCTGTCTTGTCCAGAAGGGAAGCGATAAAGGCATCGTACGCTGTTAGCATAGTGACTTTTTCCCCTTTGGATTTTTTTCTTATGACAGTTTGCACTGTTTTCTTTTTTGATTGATTTATCTTAGACATATTATATCTGTGCTAAGTCGCCTGATGGTGAATAATATTTTTTGCCAACAATCGGTTTTTGCAGTTGATCAATGAGATCGTCGAAGTGTTCGGGGTTATTGACAAAATCGATATCATCAGTTTTGACAACCAGTAGAGGTGTGTCGGTGTAGTTAAAGAAGAAATAGTCGTATGCTTGATTGAGCATTTGAATATAATCAGAGTCAATAGGGCGTTCAAACGGCAGGTTACGTTTTTTGATGCGGTTAAGCAGAACAGCAGTAGATGCTTGCAGGTAGATGACAAGATCAGGTTTTGGGACTTCAGAGGCAAGCATTGGGGCAATACGATTATAGAGTGCGAGTTCGCGATCAGAAAGGGTAACTGAGGCGAAAATAGCATCCTTTGCATAGACATAGTCTGCTACAATGCGTTGTGCAAACAGATCTCTTGTGAGTAATTGTTGCTGTTGTTGAAATCGTGATAGGAGGAAGTTGAGTTGGCATGTAAAAGCATAACGCTTTCTGTTACGGTAATAGTCGACGAGATATGGGTTCTCAAACACTTCTTCATTAAGAGTCTCAGCATCAAGTGCCTCGGCAAGCATTCCTGCAAATGTTGTCTTGCCGACACCAATCACGCCTTCTACGGCGATATAATTATGTTCAGATGCTACGTGCGACATGCTCTTTATATATTACGATTTCTTTGCTGTGTTCTTCTGTCAGGAATTCTGAAACAGGGCGGTTGGTGACTGGATGCACAAGATCAGGGTCAATTTGTAGGAGTGGGATCATGACAAAAGCGCGGTTTAACATCTCACGATGTGGAATAGAGAGTTGATCGGTTTCTATAATCTCTTTTCCAAAGAGCAGAATATCAAGGTCGATAGTTCTTGCCATCCGCTTACCTTTTTCGGTTCGACCGAGTTTTTTTTCTATTGCCTCGAGTTCATGAAGAAGCTCAAAGGCTCTGAATTCATAATCGATCTTAATAACCTGATTGAGAAAAGGTGGATTTTCACCTTCCATTTCTTGAGGTTGTGTAACATATACAGCGGAGACAGCGATCACTTCACAACCCGGGATTGCCGTAATCAGCTCCAGGGCATGGTCAAGATTCCTTTCGCGATCACCTAAGTTGCTCCCTGTTGAAATATATGCTTCGGTTGCCATAGAGAGTACTCCTTATGTCCGGTTCGGATCGTTATCAATCAGCTTAGTCATATCAGCTTGATAACGAGTGATTTCCACTTCGATAAACCGGATATGCCCGGGGATCGGTGGGGTAAGTTTTCGTACCTTCAAAGTTACACGGTAGATGGGAAACCTGTCAAGTATTTTGGTTGCCAGCCCAGTTGCAAGACCCTCAAGGAGTGCATAGGCAGTACCCTCAACCGTTTCTCTCACAACAGCATATACTTGTGCATAGTCTACCGTATCTTTTAAGCGGTCAGATTGTCCTGCATCAGCGAGATCGACTTCCAGTTCGCAATCGACTTCATATTCTCTTCCAGTTTCCTTTTCAGCCGCTGAGACACCGTGGAATCCATAGAATGACATTCCTGCAAGGCGGATAATATCTTTCATGATTTCTTACTCAGCTTGAGAAGTCGATACTTCTTTTTCAATCTATCGTGTGCCATGCTTAGATGTCCGTCCGGGGCAAACAGGCTGATCCGAACAAATCCTTCTCCCGGGTCACCGAAGGCATTTCCTGGCATTGTCAATACTCGAGCCCGACGGAAGAGTTGGTCGCAAACAGTTTTTGAGTTCCGTCTACGTTCAATCTTGCCCCATACGAAAGGGGTGGAGTCGATATTGGTTCGCTCAAGACCGATCATTTCAAGCAGTTGTGTTGCTTCGGTCGAACGATCAATCATTGTACGTCGAATCTGCTTGAGGGTGGGGGAGGGGAACTGTCGAATGGCATCAATCGCAAGTTCAGTATAGGCATGGGGCATAGTGAATGGCATCAATAGGGACATCTGTTTTAGTCCGTGGATCACATCGCGATTTCCCACAACATATCCGTATGGTGCTGAGGGTAATCCGAAGTTGTAAGCAAATGAACCAACTTCGACCCCGATTTTTTTGCCACCACGAACTGCCAAGAGTGAGGTTGCTTTTCGTTCACTCAATGAAGCGTACGCTGAATCATTAATGACCACTATATTTTCTTTGCCAGTTATCCAACACAGGTCAGCAAGCTCCTTCTCTGAGAGTTCATAACCTGTTGGGTTATGGGGAGAGTTGAGAAAGAGAAGGCGCGCTACTCGCCCAATACGGGAACTCACTCTTTCAAAATCCGGTTGCCAGCCTTTTCGAGGTGAGATACCGTAATTTACCGTTTGTCCCCCGCAGGCAGTCACCGCTCGACGATAGATTGGAAGACCAAGTTCAGGGACAAAAACAATGTCACCGTTGTCGACGTAGGATAGCGCTATTTGAAACAAGAGTGTTGTTATTCCCGCACCAATATAAATGTCTTTCGTGGGGTCAAGTCGTACTGAATGAACTGCCATATACCAGTTGGCAATCTCTTCAGACAGTTTGAGCATCTGGGTTCTATCGGCTGACTCTAAAGAGTTCGATGAAGGAGTCTCAGTCGCGTCAAAGCTGATTGGCCAGACAAAAGAGGCCAAATCGAGCAGTTCATTTTTTTTGACTCGTGCCAACCTTTGTTTACTCGGAAGAAACGAACTCAGAGCAGGGGGGAGTTGGTAGAGGCGGTCAGCTTTATCAATAACTACTTTTTTTACCAGCATAGCAGGGTCGTTTGACTATCGTTTTTCACTGTTCCATGTTTCATCGAGTTTGTGACGCATCCGTTCGAGTCGTTTGAAATCATCTGACGGAATACTATCGACATTGCCAAGCGTTCTGGCGAGATGTACAATTCTGGCGTAATGTTCAACTGTTTCATGTCTGTTATATGCTTCATCCAAAGAACGGCCGATAGTCAGCAAACCGTGATTTCGCAGTAGAAAGGCGTTGTTTTTCTCGATATGTGGTTCCAATGATTTTGGAACGGCATCGGTCCCCGGTGGAGCGTAGTCGGTCAGTGGAATAGTTCCGACAGCCAACACAACTTCAGGAAGAATATCATCAGTGAGATGGATTCCTGCAACTGCAAAAGCAGTTGAATATGGCGGATGGGCATGTACACAAGCGACTGCATCAGGTCGATTCTGGTAGACAAACAGGTGCATTGGCAACTCAGTTGAAGGTTGATGCTTACCCTGAAGGTGTTTTCCGCGAATATCGACAATGACCATATCATCAGGCTCCAAAAGCCCTTTTGGTAATCCTGATGGTGTTATCATGACTCTGTCATCATCAAGTCGGACAGAAATGTTGCCATCAGTTCCGGCCACCATGCCCGCGCGGTAAAGCCTTTGACCGATTTCGGTGAGTCGTTTTTTCATAATAAATGGTGATATCATATATAGATGAAGGTAGAGCGGGCCACAGCAAAAGTCAATATCGTATCGTGGGTGAGGGGAAGACAAAGACAAACAAAGAAAATGGTGGGTTTAAAGGCGAATCTTTAAGCATTTGTGTCATCGCGAGGAGCGATAGCGACGTGGCGATCTTGTTGGATGTGAAGTAGAGATTGCTTCGCTCATGCTTTTCGGTCGTAAAGATGATTTTCCACCTTTTTTTGAATCTCTTTGCACGTTTCAACGTTATAAATATGTAGTGAGTAGAGATAAAATAATTCAAGTTTTCAATTGACTTATGGCAGTCAATAGCTTATACTCCTTGGCTGTCTGATTGGAGGGAGCATAGAGGTGAAAATGAGCAGATTCTCCACCAGAAAAGGTCGTGGGGGATTACGATACGCGACATATGGATCTGTCGCCATAGTGAGTATATTGATCGGGATTCTGATTGCTTCAGGATTGAATCTTCCGACTGAATCAGTTGCAAGACAATCTCCGAATATTGTAGAAACCGGTTTGCATCCTGTTGTAAATCGGGATGGTGTTCAAGAATCACCGTTTGTGGCGGTTGTTGAGCAGGTGCAAGATGCAGTAGTCAATATATCTGCGAGGACTCGTCAGGAGCCGAGGTCATTTTGGCATCGAGGAGGCAATGGACAGGGGACATCGTCGGGCTCAGGTTTCTTTTTTCGTGAAGACGGATATATCCTTACGAACAATCATGTGGTTGAAAATGCGATTAGAGTAACTGTTCGTACAGCTTCTGGCTTTGAATATGAGGCTGTGGTAGTCGGTACTGATCCTGAGACTGATCTTGCTGTTCTGAAGGTGGAGCCTCAAGAACAGATAACTACAATTTCATTTGGGAATTCAGATCACCTTAAGGTAGGGGATTGGGCGATTGCCATCGGGAATCCATTTCCTCAGCAGGGGTTAGACAGAACAGTGACTGTGGGGGTGATTTCAGCCATTGGTCGTAGTCAGTTGAATTTTGGACGTGAAACGCCGTATTACCAGTACTATATTCAAACCGATGCTTCTATTAATCCAGGTAACTCAGGCGGACCGTTGTTGAATCTGAGAGGTGAATGTATCGGTGTAAACTCAGCTATTTCATCACCGTCTGGCGGGTCTGTCGGAATTGGTTTTGCTATTCCGATCAATCTGGCAAGGGCTATTACTCCTGATTTGATTGCAACAGGTCATGTTTCTCGTGGTTGGCTTGGGGTATGGCTAAATAATGTCAGTGAGCGTGAAGCGAAACGACAAGGTTTAGATGCCGTTAAGGGTGTTCGTATTGATTCCGTATTTAGTGGATCACCTGCTGAGAATGCGGGTATTAAAAAAGGTGATATTATAGTAGGTTTTGGTGACCAGGATGTTGTCAATGCGGGACAGTTATCTGTACTTGTTTCGACGATGAAGGTCGGGGAGGCTGTACCGATTGAATTGGTACGGAATGGCTCTCATAAGAGCTTACGGGCAGATATTGGTGATAGGGACTGGTATGTTTCGGGTAGAAATAGACGAGTAGAGCGAGAATTACCGAGAGGTTATCTCTGGCTTGGTATGGAATTGGTTGATTTTACTGAGGAACTTGCAGATAAACTTGGTGTTGAACATGTACCGGGTTTATACGTCCGAAATGTTGAACGTGGCAGTTCAGCCGATCGGGCATCAATAACCAGAGGGACGATTATTATCCTTGTTGATAAACATGCGGTAGCGTCTTTGAAGGAGTTTACTCCTTTGGCTGGTAAGCTCAAGAGTGCAGGTAAAAGGATTCCGTTGATTGTACAACAACCAGACGGTACGCCTGCGCGGAGAGTATTAAGACCATAATTGAGTGCTTGCGTGAGCATTCTTGTGGATATATGGCAATCGGCAAGGTATGAACGATTGCATTGGTGAACCTTAAGTAAGGAGTAAGACACAGAAAGTGGCTAAACAATCCCTCAAGTATCGCGATGAAGATCGTTCACTCGATCTGTACCTTCGTGAAATCGGGGAAACTCCTCTCATTAATGCCGCGGAAGAAGTGCGGTTGGCTCGAAAAATCAAGCAGGGTAGCCAAAAAGCCCTGGAGAAGCTAACAAAAGCCAATCTTCGCTTTGTTGTATCTGTGGCAAAACAGTATCAGAATCAGGGTCTCTCCCTGGCCGATCTAATCAATGAAGGCAATATAGGCCTTATTAAAGCGGCCAAGCGTTTTGATGAGACTCGCGGATTCAAATTTATTTCCTATGCGGTTTGGTGGATTCGTCAGGCGATTTTGCAGGCATTGGCCGAGCAGAGCCGAATTGTCCGCTTACCGCTTAATAGGGTAGGAACGCTTCATAAGATTGGTAAGATTTCCAGTCGTCTGGAACAGGGACTCGGAAGAGTTCCATCACCAGAGGAAATTGCCAAAGAGCTTGAGCTAACAGAAGGAGAGGTTGCTGACACACTGAAGATCTCAAACTCGCATCTGTCTTTGGATGCGCCGTTTTCGGTCTCAGAGGATAACTCTCTTATTGATGTGCTCGAGGATGAATTCCAGCCATCACCCGATGAATCACTATTGAAAGATTCATTACGGGTTGAAATTGAAAAGGCCTTGGATTCACTGACGGGGCGTGAAGCAGAAGTGATCAATTTGTATTTTGGTCTTTCTCATGAGAAATCGTTGACGCTTGAAGAGATTGGCGCAAGGTTTTCTTTAACTCGTGAGCGAGTTCGACAGATCAAAGAAAAAGCGATTCGTCGACTTCGCCATGCTTCACGTAGTCGCTCACTCAGAGCGTATCTGAACTAACATTCAATAGTTGTATTGAACGTGACGAAACCGCCAAGTTGTGTGAATGACTTGGCGGTTTTATTGTGCAATCATTGAAGCTCTACTTGTAGTATGAACTAAGTATTATATAGCCTTCTTTTTATTTTTTGAAAACAGTACACGAGTAGATAAGCAATTGATAGAGATGATGCGATTTCGGCTGGGAAGAAGAGTCGAGATCCTTGCCAATAATATGAACCGATCATTACGAAATAATAGGCATAGATTAGTGCAATAATGGCCATTGTTTTGTGATGCCTATTTATAGCAAGAAGAATAAGGCCGAGTATTGTCAAAATGAAGCCACTGTAATTGAGTTTGTAGTTTCTAATGAAATGTTCAATCTTAATTGCGAACTTCTTCGTTTTTGGAAATAGTATTCTATTGAGACTATTGATTTCGTTTGCATTAGTCCATGCTGTTAATAAATGAGATTGAATCATTGTTATCGGATGGTGTAAGAAAGTTGTGATAGCCTTTTTTTGGTTGATTATGTGCATCTCTTTTTCTGTTATGCTCTCTCGATTGTTCTCTTCCATAAAATCGTTATACCATTGTGTTCGTACTGCACGACGTGGTGTTCCATCGAGTAATTCATATGTAAAAGCGGCTACATTGGCTAGTCCTCCTGAGGCAGTTGATGTGATAGCAAATACGTTATGGACTGTATAGTTCCTTATTGACACAGTACATATGACAATCAGAATGATTGCGATCGTTATTGCACCTTTTTGAATAATCTCCTTGTTGTAGTTATAGATATCCCGAACTTTCATAGTTCTATGATAGGTCAACGACAGAAGAATAATGATTGCAATAGGTACAAACCAGAACTGCCCAATCGATCGAACGAGGATTGCATAACCCATGAACAAACCTGAACATATGAAGTATAGTCGTCTGTTTTTTTGTATGCCTGTTAGGAGAGTGTATAGTGATAACAAGAAGAGGAAGAAGAAGAGTGTGTCGGATAGGACGATGATACTCAGGGAAATTGCTGTATATGAAACTACCATGAGGAGACTTGCTATTATTGAAACGAGTCGGTTATGAAACAGATGATTGGCAAGCAGGTACATTAAACAACAGGAAGAGGCTGATATTATTATGTTTATGAAGAGGATTGGGAAAATATGTTCTCCGCAGACTGTCATGATCAAGGCCAAATATGCACCAAACCCCGGTCCAAAAATGAATAAGAATCTCTCGGCATAATTTGTTCCGTCTAAGAAGTCATTGGCAATACTGAAATAATTGACAGTATCAACAGTCGAAGACCAAAAGGCATCAAAACCTGATTGTTCTACACTGAAAGTGAGCATGATAAGCCGAAGTACGAGAGCGATAAAAAAGATGAGGGTCAGATCTATTGTATGTATATGCTTTTGGTTGAATGTTTTTGAGTAAGCCATAGTAATAGAATACTCAAATGTATCGGCAAAACAATAACAAGATCAGGCTTTTTTCTTTTGTCGTGCTTTAGCTTGTTGCTTTAGTACAATCAAGAATCCTGTTGATTTTTTTGTCGACCCGATTATATTGCGTTCCCTGTGCGGATCATCGTGATTCGTGAGATATTGCCGAAGTGGTGAAATTGGTAGACGCGCTGCGTTCAGGGCGCAGTTCTCCTTGGAGAGTGGGGGTTCGAGTCCCCCCTTCGGCAGTTACTTTTTCATGTCAAGTATTGTGCTTGAAAACTTGTCGATCTAGTCACAACAATGAAACTTCTCCGAGAAGCTGAAGGAATAGACTTATGTAAGATAAGAATGTCTAGGATCATTTTGTTGACATCAATATTGCTGTAATGCAACATATCTGTTGTTAACATAAAAAAATGTAGGGTGCATCATGAAACAAATCATTTCATTTGTAATTGTAGTAATAGTATTTCTCATTGCTCATGTGTCAGCAAAGACTACTCAGTCAGATCAGTGGACAACCTCCAGCTTGAAGGTGGTTACAAGTTCGGTGCAAGCTGGGACAGTTATCCATGTCTCTCAGTCAGGAAGTGATACTTCAGGTGACGGGACTATCATTCAACCGTTTGCGACAATTCAACACGCTGTACAGATTGCAGTCGATGGGGATACTGTTCTTGTCCATCCCGGAGTATATACTGAGCATATTGTTTTTGGGAGTGCATCAATCGTGTTGATGTCTGCTGATGGTTATGATGTGACAACATTAGTTGGACGATATCCTGCAGTTCCGATTGTAAAGTTTCCGATGTCACTTCGCAATCTGTCAACAATCAAAGGGTTTACATTTGACTCACTAGGAGGATTTCCGGCAATTTCACTGCCTGACAGTACTGAAGTAACGATTGACAGTTGCTCGTTCATAAGATTGAGAGTAAATAATAGTGGTAAAAGCGGGGTTATAAAAAACTGTTGGTTTCGAACAGGTTCCACACTGTACTTATATAAGCAGTCGATGTTGATTGAAGACTGTCGATTTGATACTGCGTTATTTTATGTCGATCATGACAATATATCAGTCATTCGACGGTGCAGTTTTAATAATAGTAATGTCAAGATTTGTGGTGATTCAGATTCGACACTTGTTACTCATTGCTTATTCAACAACTGTACTGATGTTGCTCTCACGGTTAAGACAAGTTCAGCACATGTACGGATTGAAAACAATACATTCTCAGGATGTCATGATTGTATTCATAAGACACATTCTACACGTATTTATATTCGCAATAACATTTTTGCATTCAACTCAGGATGGGGGGTGTATATTCGTGATGCATCGGGTGCCGTCGCCGAATACAACAATACATTTAGCAATCAACTCGGTGATTATTATGGTGTCCTCCCTGGTGCTGGTACAATCTTCGCTGATCCGCAGTTTATGCCATATTCAGGCTCGGAGTATTACTTGAGCGTTTCATCTCAATGCATTGATGCAGGGAGTCCCGATTACGCCTATCTTGATCAGGATGGAACTCGGAACGATATGGGGGCGTTTGCTTATACGGGTTTTGTAGATTCAGATTTCGATGGGATAATCGACTATAATGATAATTGTCCGTCGATTGCCAATGCTGATCAATTGGACAGCGATGGTAATGGGGTAGGAGATGTTTGTGATAGTATCCCCACAGATATTTTTGACTCAAATTTGGATACCGAATTGCCAAAAACGTTTACTGTTGCTCAGAACTACCCGAATCCATTTAATCCGATAACATATATTTCATTTAATCTTCCATCCTCTTGTGAGGTGACAGTCACAATTTTTAATACACTAGGAAAACAAATTCGGTTTGTTAATCTTGGGGTTAAGTCTGTTGGTAGGCACTCGGTCAGTTGGGATGGTCGTGATGATACGGGGAATCAAGTTGCAAGCGGTCTGTATTTCTACCGTATAACTGCTGGAGATTTGGCTCTAACTAAGAAAATGCTTTTAGTTAAGTAGTGTTTTGATCAGTTGAGAGGATCAAATCTACTCTATAATGCGTTTTCATCAGTGGTGTGAAAGTATAGGCGCGTTACTCTCTTATTGTTTGTTATTATTTTTTGATCTGTTCAACGGTGATTAAAACTGAAGAAGCAAGAGAAGCAGTACCTGCACCTTCGCCGTCTCCAGGAGCTGATTCATTTTTCTTCCATGACGCCACTTCAACTGAATTTGTATATTGTACGCTTAAGAGTGTTCTCGGATTTGTGATGATTATTTCTTCTGAACCAGATACGCTGTTTCCGTATGGATTGGGATCACCAGTACCGAAACCGAATGTGTATATTTGATTCCAGTTACTCCAATAATATGTACATGTGTTGACTGCTTCTGTAACGATTAGGTTTGCTCCTCCCCATGCTCCACCGGAAAAAATAGATGGACCTGACGGGTCATAGGTAGCTGATCCAGATCCTGTGTAGTCGAATTGGACTTTTATGGTATCACGTTTTGGGTTCTTAATGTCAATAATCAGGTATGAAGGGACAACATTGGGTGAGGTAGATATCTCAGCATTTCCTGATTTGTAATAGCCACCGTCAATTTTCGCGTAGAAGATGGCGTGTCCATTGACGTCGCAGGATGGGACTGTAGCGATTGCATTAAGATTGTTCTGAATAAATATTGTTCTATCTTGTCTTGAGACGACGACCTGTTGGCTTGCATGAGAATTGCCAAAATCTCCTGTGTGGCTTACTGATGCACTATAACCAGAATCGGTAATCATGTTGATCGAGGAGATAGAATCACAGCCATATACGATATATCCGTTGGTCATCGTTGTTGAGTCAAAATAATCAGTATAGCCATTGAACTCTGAGCAATCACTATATGTTTGACAGCACCAACCTGTGCTATACCCGTGAATTCGGCCTGGAGTGTTGACATCGTAGACTTCGAATCTGAATCCTGGTTTGTATATCACATTTATACTTGTCGTATCACCACCAGTAATGCTTCTCCATGCAGTATCAAGAGCGGGGTAGTAACTCTCATTTTTCGACATGTCAGTTACTTCATATATTATAATGCGGTATGCGCCTTCTTCCAGTAACTCTATGACTTCAGGAGATGTGACATGCTTGGTAAACCCCAAGTCATCTTTCTCAACGAGAATGTCGGCTTCAGTTTGGTCGGGGAGTCCTGAAATATCTATTTTCAAATAGCCCAAATTCGATTTGTACTTTACGTGTATTATAGCTGTTTGAGGTGGGATGATATACACTTGCAGGCTGTCACGCTCAGGTTTGTAGATATTATTACTGCCATCCACAACTTCTTTGCTCACAACCCAGTATGTTCCCTCAACCAGCGAATCAATTATTGTTGAAACGCCAAACTTACCGACAATCGCAAGGTCGTCTCTCGTGACGGTAACGTCACCCGCCAATTCATTGGGTAGGCCGGTAATTCTTAAATCCAACTTACCGAATTTCGGTTTATATTGTATAGAGAAGTTGGTTACTTGACCGCCGTTGACTGTAACTGTTGCAGAGTCAAAATCCGGTTTATATACTTGTCCATCTGTAGCGGTCACTTCGTTCGCAGTAACTGTGTAGTTTCCTTCTTCGAGCGAGTCAATAATGATACTTTCTAATATAGCATAATCTAAATCTGGTGTCTCTAACGTAGCATCAGCAAACAATCCTTGAGGTAAACCGCCTACTGTAAATGCAATACTGCCATATTTGGGAAAGTAAACAACATCAACAGTTGAGAGTTGATGGCCCATCACTTGAACAGGCTGATAGTAGTGTTCCGGTCGATAGATAGTTCCGTCACCCGCTTCGATTTCAAATGCCTGAACAGTATATTGTCCCTCTGCAACAGAGTCGATCTGTTCAGTTTTTTTGATACCAATGTAGCTATCGGGGAGACCTGTTTCATAGAATCGAATTTCCGCATCCTCGCCCGAGGGTAAGCCCTGAACATTGATTTGAATTGTACCATATTGTGGTTCATATTCGACATTGACTGATGCGGGAGTCGTTGATACGACGACTGTTTGAGAGTCAATTTTTGGACGATAGTTAAGACCGTCTGATGCTGTGATACCGTATGCGGCAACAAGGAAAGTTCCGATTTGAAGTGAATCAAAGATTGTCGTTTGATTAACTTCAATGTACCCAGCAATACCCGGACCGCTCAATCGAACATAGCCTGTTTCTCCAGAAGGAAGACCTGTAATGGTAATAGTAAGTGATCCTTTTGGAGTCATTTGTGAGGGTGAATATGTAACTGTTGTAGATACGGTATCATTCTGAGTTATTGTTAGCACCAATGAAGCAGGAGTAGGGACGAGAGTATCAACGCCATGTATGGCTGTATCGCACAGTAACAAATAGTTTCCAATTTCGAGATCGTTTATTTGGATGCTTCCAGTTAGATTTCGGTTATAGTTATTCGGCCCCGTCAATATGAGATTGCCATCAACACCGGACGGTAATCCATTTACACTTAAAGCCCACGATCCTACTTTGGTTGCTGGTGGATTGGTAGAAGAATCATTTCCACAGGAAAGAGACAGACCAATAACAAGAATAAGAAGAGTTATGATATGGCGATTCATACGTATATCCTCAAGAGAGTTTTGCGATAAGAGAGTAGCTGTACATTAGTAGATACTCCGTACAAATAAGATATAATCGATGAGATTTTTGTCAATACATTAAATGGACTATTCTGTTTATTATTGCATGATAGCTGTTGCTATATTGTTGGAATACAATCTTTTAGGTTGCTGGCTGATGGTTTTTGGTTGATTAGGTATTGTTTATTGCGTGTATTATTGGCAATAGATAACAACGAAAGTGACCTATTATGTCAGATGCACGTATAACACCTCAGGTGTATATCGACTATTGTGCTAAGAAACGTGGAATAACTGTAGGGGAGATTGGAATTGCTCCTCTTGTGGTTGTGTCATGGTGGCAAGGTGTTATAACATCAATGGCTGAAGAAGTTGGTGCGACAAAATGTGATAATTGGGTGAGTAGCAGGTCAATGTTGTATTCATTACAATCTTCTGCTCTACGCATATCATTTCTGAATCTGCCCGTATGTGCCGCAGCTTCAGTTATGACTATGGAAGAACTTATTGCATGCGGAGCGAAAAAGTTTATTGCACTTGGTTGGGCGGGATCGCTTCAGCAAGAATTGCCGATCGGATCATTGATTATGCCGACTGTGTGTACAAGTGAAGAGGGGACATCAAAACACTATGTGAATGATACAGTAGACTTAGTGCCTGATGAAGAGCTTAAGAGCTATATTCTGGCAACAGCGCGTGACAAAGGTATCGAAATTACAACAGGACATCATTGGACAACAGATGCACCGTATCGCGAACTCAATTCGAAGATAGAAGCATATCGGAAACAGGGAGTATTGGGGGTTGATATGGAAACCTCAGCGATGTATGCGCTTGGTATATATCGTGATGTTTCTGTTTGTAACGTGTTGGTGATTAGTGACGAGCTATGGCATGACTGGAATCCCGCTTTTGAATCAGATGAAGTACGAAAGGGGACTCGGAGGGCACAATCACTAATACTTAATTGTGCAGAGAATCTGTTGTGTTGATTTCCTGTGAGAGTCAGCATGGTTATCAATTTTTGTTGATTGAACAGTACTAATCCACTATTACATAACTGTGAAGCATACAAAGATATTAGCGACATACGGTCCAGCGATTGCATCTGTCGATATGTTGCGAACGCTTGTTGCAGAAGGTGTCAATGCCTTTAGAGTCAACTGTTCGCATGGAAAGAAATCGGATTTTATTGAGGCCGTAGAGACGATTCGCAAAGCAACTGAGGATTCAGAATATCCAATAGGTTTGCTGTTTGATATCTCAGGGCCAAAGCTTCGCCTTGATCACTTTGAGGGAGAGATTGAGCTTAGCGCAGGGGATGATATTACGATTACTTCTGGTAGTACTGATATTTCAAAGAGAATTATTGGTGTCAATCATCCTGCAATTATTGAGTCAGTTACGTTGGGCGAGCGACTACTAATCGATGATGGTAATTTAATTCTTCAGATTCAATCAATTGATGACGGAATGGTGGTGGCGCGGGCGATGAACCATTGCAGAGTTCTGCCGGGGAAAGGGATTAATCTTCCTGATACGGACATCAAAATTCCAACGATAACAGAAAAAGATGTCGAGGATATTGCAACTGCAATAGAAGTTGGTGCAGATTTTATCGCTCTTTCTTTTGTTCGTTCAGGTGATGATATAATAACCGCCAGAAAGATATTGAAAGAGAGAGGTGGTCGTCAGAAGATTATTGCCAAGCTTGAGAAAAAGGAAGCGATTGACAGACTAGATGAAATAATGGTTATGGCTGATGGTGTTATGGTTGCACGAGGTGATTTAGGTGTTGAACTACCTCCCTCAGAGTTACCTCGTTTGCAGAAGAAGATTATCAAGATGGCAAACCGTTATCATCTACCTGTTATTATTGCTACACAGATGCTTGAGTCTATGCGGTTTTCACCACGGGCTACAAGAGCAGAGATAAATGATGTTGCAACGGCTGTATTTGACTTTACCGATGCAGTTATGCTCTCGGCTGAGACTGCAACAGGCGAGTATCCAGTTGAGACAGTCCAAACTATGGTTGCGACCATAAAATCAGCAGAAGATGCAGGAATAAGACCACCTGTTCATGTAGATGAACATCTAATCAAAGCTCCAATAGCTTTGACCATAGCCAATGCAGTGAGTACAACAGACCAGAGTTGTCAAACGAAGTGCATTTTCGCACTTACATCAACAGGGTATACTGCAGGGTTAATTTCCAATCTATTCCTCGATGAACCTGTTTTTGCACTTACGGCTGATAGAATGATTATGAGGCATTTATCTTTGTATCGTTCAGTGTATCCTGTATTGATAGAAAAGCCAGGGTCATTTAGTGAGATGTTGACAGTCATCAATCAGCAGGCAGAAGAAAAGAAAATTGCTGAAACTCATGATAGGGTTATCATTACCGGGGGATATCCATTCGGGAAGAGTAAATCGACAAATTTCATGATGGTGCATGAGATCGACTAAGGCGTTTACCTGAGCTAACGGTTTACATAGTACATTAGAGACTATTCTCCAAACCTTTCTATAATAATATCTTACCACCGCTACGTCTGCCCTGTTTTTGCCTTAGGCTAATAATAAAAACAGTATATCTATGGTATTTCATAGTAATGATAAAGATTGACAACAGAGATACCGATTAAGAGAAGTATGATGTCTACGTGAATAATTTGTGAATGAAATAGATACATCGAGAATAATATACTTCAAGCATATGTAGGGAATAATACAATGTCTGCAAACCGTCTCTTACTAGTGGGAGTGGAATCGCTGGATGAGTTGGTATCAAAAGATGAATTGAATATGGAGTCGGGGGGATGGGAGGTTACTTCTACATCAGATGGCAAGCAAGCAATCAGCAAATTGGAGAATGAATCCTGGGATGCAATTGTTGCAAAACAGGATCTCCCGGATATGGTAGGTAGTGAGTTGCTCTTGCACGTATCGAAATGTACTGCTGATGGTTTGCGGGTGTTGATTGTTGGGAATAAAGATGATGCAGGTAGTTTTGATGCATCAAACTCCGCACATCGTATTATCTCAACCCCGATCAAATTGGACACGTTCAATAATATGCTCAAGAACTCTATTGAGCTTAGACAAACTATTAGTAATGATCGGATACGTTCTATTGTATCCTCAGTTAGTAGTTTGCCCACTCTTCCAGAGATCTATGAAAAGCTTGTTTCCGAGATGAATAAGGAAGATGTCTCTGTACAGAATATTTCTAATCTGATATCACAAGATATTGGCTTGAGTGCACAGATGCTCAAGATGGCTAACTCTGCATATTTTGGACTTTCGCAACGTATTAGTTCAGTTACTCAAGCTGTAAATATGCTTGGAATGCAAACTGTTTCGACAATAGTTTGTGCTACATCTGTGTTTGATAAGAATTCTGTCTCAGCAGTAGAAGGATATTCTATAGAGCATATTCGAGATAAATGTTTACGTGTCGCTACTTCTGCCAGAACGCTTGCCCACTCATTCGGAATGCCCTCTCAAGTCGTCGAGGACTCTTTGTTGGCAGGTGCTTTACATGATGTTGGTAAGCTGTTGATGCTCGGGCACTTTAAGAATGAATTCAAAGATGCCATTGACATTGTCAATTCACAACAGATGCCTTTGTATCTTGCTGAAATTGAAGTACTTGGCGTTCATGATGCTCAGTTGGGAGCCTATTTGCTTTCAAGTTGGGGGTTCTGCGACCCGATTGTTGAAGCGGTTGCGATGCAGTATACTCCTGACAAAACTCCTGTTCCTGAATTAAATGCACTTTGTGCAGTATATTTAGCCTCTGTTTTTCACACACATGAAAATGCTCGAGGGAATATCCTGAATGAGTCAGTTTCAGGTGAGTATTTAGAGTCGCTTGGACTTACCAGTCAAACTGATATGGTCTTTTCGCTTTGTAGGGCTAGTACTGCTTAACAGTTGACTCTCTTACAAAGCATTTTTATAAAGTATTTTATGGTTGCACGTATATCAATTTCGAATATGGCAGGAAGATATTCTATTATTCGCACATACCCACATAATAGCTGGCTAAGCTGACAGAGTGGGCTGTTGCAGTCATCCGGGTTATCCCTTGGTCAAAGTCTCTTATATGCTATTGTAGCAGATCTTGCGCCGATACTGTAATCGTAAATCCTTGCATAACAATAGAATGTATATGTAGACATTTTTCATCGGATTTCTCCATTATTGATCAATTTTGAGTTGTTTGATACCGATAATATATATAATCTAAATCATACCCGATAGTACGGCGTGTTTAGATGGTCCTCTGGGTTTAGATAGGATTTAATAGGAATGGTAGAAACGCTAATCGCTATTGTGGTTGTTGGTTTTGCAGTACTTGTTCCATACTACTATTGGTACAGAGTTCGTTCACACTCAAAGCAAGCAGAACATAAACTCAAACAGGCTGAGGAGCTTGGTCTTATTGAGCCAGTATCACTTCACCCTCTTATAGATCCTAACGGATGTATAAGTACCGGGGCATGTTTATCAGCATGTCCAGAAAAAGGGATTTTGGGAATCGTAAATGGTAGAGCAGTACTCGTTTCACCCAGTAAGTGTATAGGGCACGGAGCGTGTCAGACTGCATGTCCGGTAAATGCTATATCTCTTGTTTTCGGGACAGCACGTAGAGGAGTTGATATACCTCATATAAGTGAGAATTTCGAGACCAATGTACCTGGTATTTATATTGCAGGTGAACTTGGAGGAATGGGACTTATCAGAAATGCTGTAACTCAAGGACGTGAAGCAGTCGAATATATTGCAGGAAACAATTCTTCCAATGGGGATGATATCCTTGATCTGGTTATTGTCGGTGCGGGGCCTGCTGGTCTATCAGCGGCACTACAAGCAAAACTGGAAGGTTTACGAGCAGTTACGCTTGAACAAGAGGATGAGTTTGGCGGTGCGATTATTACGTATCCTCGTCAAAAACTAGTTATGACACAACCGATGATAATACCAGAATATGGTCATTTTAATAAACCAGAAGTATTCAAGGAGGAATTGGTTGAGTTATGGAAGAATGTAGTTAAAAATGTTGGTGTGAAGATCGTTTGTTCAGAGAAAGTTGAGTCTATCAATAGAGGCAATGGGCATTTTGTCTTACAATCAAATAAAAACAGTTATACAACTAAGAAAATTCTGCTTGCTGTAGGAAGACGCGGAACCCCCAGGAAGCTTAATGTCGAAGGTGAGAAATCTGCAAAAGTTGCTTACAAACTTATCGAACCTGATCAATATGTGGGAGCTGATGTATTAGTCGTCGGAGGTGGTGATTCTGCTATTGAAGCCGCTTGCATGCTCTCAGAACAGGACGGTACAAAAGTAACTTTGTCCTATAGAAAAGATATCTTTAGTAGAATCAAAGAGGGGAATAGGGTTCGAGTAGACGAGGCCGTGAAGAAGGGTAGTTTAACTATCATTTTTGAATCACAGGTGAAGAAAATTGAGCCAGAGAGTGTGATTCTCGACTGTAAGGGGGAAGAAATGATTCTCAAGAATGATTATGTATTTGTCTTTATTGGTGGCGAACTTCCTACAGCTTTTCTTAATAGTCTTGGTATACGAATGGAAACGAAGTACGGACAACGATGAAAGCCAAGATATTTCGAATAACACTCATAATGATGTATATCGTTGGTTTCGTGATGTGTGCGTATGCACTATTTGTCGGTTGGGACTACTATACCTTACCGTTTATTGAACGCCCTCATCATGAGATGCACCAGCAGTTGAAGCCAGGTGGCCCTATAGGGCATGGTTTAGGAATAGCAGGGAGTATGATGATCCTGTTGTTGTTTCTCTATTCGGCTAGAAAAAGGACTAAATGGTTGATGCGCTATGGTACGATGAGCCATTGGTTAGATATTCATATATGGTTTGGAATTATGGGGCCATTACTAATAACACTTCATACATCCATGAAGTTTAACGGTATAGTATCAATTAGCTATTTCTCAATGTTAGCTGTTGCGGGTAGCGGATTCATCGGTCGGTATATTTATATGCAAATCCCTCGTGATGAAAATGGTATGGAGCTTTCAATAAGTCAGATAGATCTTACTATTTCAGGGATGGAACAATTGTTGGTTGAAAGCTTTCAGGTATCTCCTGATTTGTTGGAGTTAGGTAGTAAGAAATCAGGGGGAGCTGACAATAAGAAAACAAGTCGATTAATGATAATAGCTCATTCGATCGTTGCTGATCTCAAACTACCCGTTCAACTATATCTTCTGAAAAAAAAGATTCTCAGGAAACATAATGATGTACCTCCTGCAGTAGCTTCTGAAATAATGAAACTGATCCGACGCAGATCAATTATGAGACGTCGTCGTAATATACTCGGTGTGGCTCATTCAGTATTTCATCTTTGGCACGTTATTCACAAACCGTTTGCTGTCGTTATGATTGTGATAATGATCGGTCATATTGTTGTAGCATTGCTCATGGGTTCAAAATGGATATTCTGAAGCAGAATATGATAAGCGCTATATATCGCCTTATGATCATAATAGTATTACCTGCGATCATGAGTATTACTTCTGTTACCCATGCACAGATATCACCTGGTGATCTTTCTACTTACCATGAAGCGTTGGAAGGGTTGTCAAACTGTACGAAATGCCACGAAATGGGGGAAGGTCCGACGGATGGGAAATGTCTTGAATGTCACAAGTTGGTTAAACGGAGCCTTGATGAGAAGAGAGGGTATCATGTTTTAGAGAAAAAAAGAGAAGAGAAGCAGTGCCTTGTCTGTCATAGTGAACATGCAGGTCGCGATTTTGCTTTGATAACGTTACCAGAAACATTTACACAAGAGACTCACGGAAGTATCGGTTATGAGCTAGTTGGTAAGCATAGAGTAACAAAATGTCGTGATTGTCACAACCCTGCCAATATTCAAGAAGACCTCAAAAGTTATGAGCCGTCAGTCGATATGATTCGAACGTACTTCGGTCTCGATTCAACTTGCCTGAGTTGTCATCGTCGAGAACACAGAGGGCAGTTGCCAGATAGATGTTCCGGGTGTCATACTATGGAGCGTTTTAAGCCAGCAGAATTATTTGACCATGATAAGGCGAAGTTCCTTTTGACAGGAAAACATAAGAATGTTGATTGCACAAAGTGTCATACTACACTCATTGATCCGAAGAGCAAGGTCAAGCAAACGGCATCATATACAAAATATGTTGACATCAAGCATAGCGCGTGTACTGACTGTCACAAAGATATTCATCAAGACAAGTTTGGACAGAACTGTACAAAGTGTCATAGTACTTCCGGCTGGCTGAAAGTATCAGCAAAGAATTTTGATCATAACAAGACCAACTATCCGTTGCGCGGGAAACATACACTACTGGTTTGCGAGAAATGTCATAAAGGTGGAATCAGCAAAAAGAAAATGAAATCAAAGTTTTGTACCGATTGCCACTCTGATTTACACTTTGGTCAGTTTGCTCAAAGAGAAGATAAAGGGAAATGTGAATCGTGTCATTCAGTTGATGGATTCAAACCGGCAAACTATACACTTGCTGACCACAATCAATCCGAATTCAAACTTTTCGGTGCACACCAAGCCCAGCCGTGCATCGCGTGCCATACTGTACAGAAAGAAAAGGAGAAAGAATATCGTAAGTTCGTTTTTGAGGACAAGAATTGTACAGGATGTCATAAGGATCAGCACAATGCCCAATTTACTGCAACAGCTCCAGTAAAGATCTGCACGGATTGTCATACTAACGACAGTTGGTTAATAGTAGATTTCGATCATACACAGAACACAACGTATCCGCTTGAAGGTGCACACAAGAAAGTCGCATGCAACCAATGTCATGTACTGCAAAAGGATCATGATATTGAGGGATTCAGATATCGACCGCTTGGTAAGCAGTGTAAGGATTGTCATGACAGTAATATCGGATCGCTCACACCTAGGCAAGGAGAGATATAGTGATCAGTTTGGATAGAATGAAACAACTACTCTTTATGAGTGCTATGATTCTTCTCTCAATGGGAGTTAATGCTCAGGTAGTAAATAATCCGCATGGTAAGATTAAATTCGAATGTGAGACTTGCCACACAACAAGCTCATTTTCTGATGTGGAATTTGATCATAATAATCTGACATCATTTGATCTTGAAGAACGTCATGCACATGCAGAGTGTGTAGGTTGTCATAATATAAAGAATTTCAAAGGGGTCACGACTGATTGTTTATCATGTCATACAGATGTACATGAAGGAAAGCTGGGTATAGATTGCACTCGTTGTCATACATCTCGAGGATGGGAGGTTTTTGACAGCCACAGTATTCATGAAAATACAAACTTCCCACTGATGGGCCGTCATGCACTTGTCGACTGCCTTGGATGTCATACTAATCTACCAAGAGGAGACCTGTCGTTCCCGAATCTATCATGCATATCATGTCATGAGACAACATATCTTGAAACGACAGAACCTGATCATGTAGCCGCCGGTATGCCAATAGATTGTCAGCTTTGTCATCAGATGCATGCGTTTAGACCTGGACGATTCCCTGACCATGACCCGATCTTTCCTATATATAATGGAAAGCATAGTGGGGAATGGGGAGATTGTGCTGAGTGTCACATTGATCCATCGAGTTACGCAATTTTTTCCTGTGTAGATTGCCATGAGCACAATCAGGGAGATACTGATCCGTATCATTTGAGTATTCCCGGTTATTCTTATCAGAGCATAGCATGTTATGATTGTCACCCGACAGGTGAAGCAGAGCCGTTTATAGACCATGATGCACAATCATTCCCTATTTACTCAGGAAAGCACAATGATCAATGGGATCAATGTGCTGTTTGTCATGTTGTTCCGAGTGATAGACGACAATTTAGTTGTCTGCAGTGTCACCAGCATAGACAGAGTGAAATGGATGGTAAACACGGCAGTATGACTGGATACTCTTATTTGAGTTCAGCGTGTTACGACTGTCATCCTACAGGTGAGAAAGGTACATTTGTTGCACATGACGGCCAATTTTTTCCTATCTATTCCGGGATTCATAATGCCCAGTGGCAACAATGTACTGAGTGTCATACAACACCTTCAGATAGAACGCAGTTCAGTTGTTTTAATTGTCACAAACACAATCAGACGGATACTGATGCTATTCATAGTGGTTTTGCAGGCTATGCCTATCAGAGCCAGCTCTGTCTTGATTGTCACCCAACTGGTGTTAGGGGTTCATACGTCGATCATGATGCACAGTTTTTCCCGATTTTTTCCGGAAAACACAACAACCAATGGTCTCAGTGTTCAGCTTGTCATACAAATCCGACTGATAGAAAAGAGTTTAACTGTTTTACTTGTCATAAGCATAATCAAACAGATACGGATAATACTCACAGTGGTATGCAAGGATATAGTTACTTAAGTCCGCTTTGTCTTGATTGCCATCCTGATGGTCAGGCTGGACGATTTATTGCTCATGATGGGCAGTATTTCCCTATCTATTCTGGAAAGCATAGATCTAAGTGGAGTCAATGTTCAACTTGTCATGAGGTTCCTGGAGACCGTAAACAGTTTACATGTTTCAATTGTCATGAACACAATCGAACTGCAATGGATGACAAGCACAAGGGCGAATCTGGCTATTCTTATAATAGTCAGGTCTGTTATGGCTGTCATGCAGACGGAACAAAACCGTAAGGAACATGATGCATAGAACTATACTAAGTATAATTTTGCTGTTGAGTTTTCTGTTAGTGGAAACAGCTTTCAGTAATACCAGTAAATCCGAGCCGGCTCATAGTGGAGAAGTGACCTATCTTTCTGCAGAGGCGGTCTATATCAATGTCGGATCGTCTGTAGGTTTGCATATTGGAGATACGAT